>CAXGAP010000040.1:0-8469 GCA_964008075.1 uncultured Flavobacteriaceae bacterium | reverse complement strand
TGGATTCAAAATCCAGTTTCTTCGGAAGTGTGGGTTCGATTCCCACCCAAGGTACGATTATCCTCAAGAATAATTTGACTTACTCAAACACTGTTTTGAGTGAAAAAAGAACATGTCTGCCAACAGCTGGTTCATAAAACCGACCCCCAAATGCATTGATTCGAATATTGTCAAAATAGTACGTGTCCGTTAGGTTGAAGACAGAGCAGCCAAGCTCAACAAAAGCACTTCCTAAATAAAACTGTTTGTGTATTTCCAAATGAGCAAGACTATAAGGGTCAATGCCAACAGTATTGGAATTATTTGCAAAATACTCTCCCACAAAATGCCCATCAATAAGTACTTTCCAACCATTATTATTGTAGATCCATCTCAAGTTTGCAGTGTTTGAGGGTACGCCCGGAAGGGTTTTTTCTGTTCCTCCATCATCAAATCGAAAGGAAGCGATAGACAAACCACCTTGAAGCAAATGATTTTTATAAGCGTAGAGCGAGGCTTCCACCTCAATTCCAAAGCGAGTTGATTCGCCAAGATTTTTGTAAAAGTTTTGACTAGGATAGTCTTCCAACTCGTAACGAATCAATTCGTTCCTTGCTGCTGTGTAAAAGGCAACTGCTTCCCAACGGAAAGAGGTTTTCTTTTGCCTAAAGCCAAAATCCAAACCATTAAAAACCATTGGTTTTAAATCTGGATTAAATCCTCTGCTATAAGGGTTAGCTGATAGCTCACTAAGCGCAGGTACCTCAAACCCAGACCCCAATGAAAGAAACCATGTTGAAGATTGATTAATATTCCATAGAAAACCTACATGAGGAGACCACTGCCTAAATTGACGATGATATTTTTCTTCACTATTTTGAAAACGATCGTCCAAAGTAACCAAATTACTATCATATCGAAGACTAAAATCAAATATAGATTTCCCAACTACAATGGACCAAATCCCAAATGCGCTTGCTGCATTAAAATGCTCAATCTGATTCATTGTTTGATTGCCTTTTGTTCCTGCAAGGTTGGCATATCGTTTCCGATGATCTCTCTGATTTTGAAAATCAAGACCTATAATCCCTTCGCTATAACCAATGTCTGATGGGAAACGATAAAGAATGGTACCACCATAAAAGTCTCGATTCAAGTTGACCAAGCCACCATTTTCAAATGGCAGTTTTCCATCGAAAAGCCTTGGGCTATAGTGAAGGATCGATTCCAGTTCTCCACCTCGAAATGGGGTTTTGTATTTCCATGCCATTTGAGATTGACGAACGCTTTCCCCTGCTTCATAGGTTTCATTTTTTTTTCGTGCTTGTGATCTGCCCACACTGACTTCATTTATGGTAAGACCACCAGGGTCAAAAGCATAAGGACTGTCAAAATGAAGTATAGATATGGTATGTGCTGCTTTATTTTTTTGTAGATTTAATTTGACAAAAGCACTTTTGTTTTCAAAGCCAGCATGATTGCGAAATCCATCCGTTTTTTGATAATTGAAAGATCCAATGATGGAAGAATGATATGATAGATTTTGATTAATTGTAGCGTCTGAATACAACAAACCAAAGCTGCCGCGCTGCAAGCGGATACTTGCTTTATAGGAGTTGGGATCAGACGTAAAAAATGAAAGCACGCCACCAGCAGCATTTCCGTGTCTAGACCCTGCAGGACCACGAACGACCTCAGTTTGCTGAATAAGATGCAATGGTAAGTGATCGATTTGGCTCTGGCCATCGGGAGTTGTTTGGGGAATATCATCCAATAAAATTCGAATTCCTCTCACGCCAAAGGAAGCACGAGAGCCAAAGCCTCGTATGGAAATCCGATAATCTTGCGCTGCATTACTCGTGTTTGTAAGCCAGACACCCGACACAGAGTTGAGCTCTTGTTCGATGGAGCGAAAATGCCCGTTGGCTGACCAGGAGTTTATCGATATTGGCAAAGAACATTCTTCAGACAAGATTAATGGAGATTTGATCACAACCTCATTAAGGTTTAGGGTATCTTGCGCATGACCAGTGGCAACAAAAACCAACACAAAAAACAGTTTTCTCATCATCCTTTAGGAGTATAAGTTAAGAAGACCATCTGGAATAGATAGGTGGAGTTGTTTTTTTTCTTTGTCGATTTTATGGATTAGTTCATCGACCAAAGGGATTAGTACTTTTTTGTTCAAGAAATTGACCTCTAACAACACTTGTGAATTGGCATCATTGACATTTATAATTTTTCCAACCGAACCTAGTGTGGTATCAACGATTTCGAAACCAATGATTTCATGGTAATAAAATTGGTCATCATTCAGGGAAGGCAATTGATCCAGTGGCAAGTACACCGATTTCCCAATAAGTTCATTGGCCTGTTGTTCAGAATTTACTTCTTCAATCGATACGCGTAAGAGTTGTGTTTTATGTAGCTTAACAGCTGTTGTGAAGTAGGGTATCAACCCTGTCTTTTGTTCTAAAAGAAAAGATGCTAATGATAAATATTTATGGGGTTCATCTGTGTCGAGTTTGATCAACACTTCGCCCTTAAAACTGTATTTGGCGACAACTGTTCCTAAAAAGAAGCAGTCTTCTTTACGCATGAACTTATACTGTCTTTCTATTCAGATTTACTGTCTTCTGCAGCTTCCTCACCAGGAGCTTCAGCAGCAGGTGCAGGAGTTTCAGCTTCTTCAGCTGTTGCTTCTTCTTTTAGTTCTTCTTCTGCATCAGGGGTTGCTTCCTCAGCAGGAGTTTCCTCAGCAGCTGGTTCAGGCGTTTCAGCTTCCTCAGCAGGCGTTTCCTCAGCAACTGGTTCAGGAGTTTTAGCTTCATCGGCTGGTGCTTCTTCTTTTTGTTCCTCTGCTTCAGGGATTAATTTCTCAGCAGGTGTTTCCTCACCAGCTGGTTCAGGCGTTTCAGCTTCTTCAGCTGTTGCTTCTTCTTTTTGTTCCTCTGCTGGAGGGGTTGCATCCTCAGCAGCTGTTTCTGCTTCTGGTACTGAAGCTTCAGTTTCTTGTACTTCTGGCGCTGCAGCATCATCAGTTTGGGCATTCTCGTTTTCAGTAGCAGCAGCTTCTTCTTCTTGCGCTTTTGCTTGCGCAGCAGCAGTTTCTTTTCGTTTTATACTAACTTCTTTTTCTGCAGCAATTGCAGCAGCACGTACCATTTCAGCGTCAGCGTCAATTTTTTTCTTTAAGATTTCGTTTTTACCTTCTTTTTCTTTGACCCACGCTTCAAACTTGGCATTCACATCGTCTTCCGTTAGGGCACCTTTATTTAAACCATTGATCAGGTGGTTTTTGAGCATTGCACCTTGTTCAGATAGCAAATTGCGAGCTGTGTGAGATGGTTGCGCACCTTTTTGTAGCCAATCCACAGCACGATCAAAATTGAGCTCAACATTGGCTGGCAGTGTGTTTGGATTGTATATTCCTAGTTTCTCGAGATATCGACCGTCTCTTTTAGCGCGAGAGTCCGCTGCAACGATCCAATAGATGGGTTTTCCTTTTTTTCCGTGTCTTTGTAGACGAATACGTACTGGCATATCAAATTAATTTATGAGGTCCTAAACCTCCGTTATTAATAAGGCGCAAATTTACATTTTTTTTAGAAATCCACAAGCGTTAATAACTTCTACTTTTTCTATTGTGTTTTGGAGACTGAGTTATTTATTTTTATCCAGCTTTAAGCGATATAAATGTATTTGATTTTTGACACTGAGACAACGGGATTGCCTTCCAACTGGGATGCCCCTCTTTCAGACAGTGACAATTGGCCACGTTGTGTTCAAATTGCTTGGCAATTGCATGCATCGGATGGGCGTATGATCTCCCATGATGACTTTATTGTTATTCCAGATGGTTTTGACATTCCTTTTGAGTCCGAAAAGGTTCATGGGATTTCAACAGATCTTGCCACTAGAGAAGGGGTTTCCATTCAACAGGTGGTTGAATCGTTTATTGAAGTTGTTGACAAGGCTGAATTTTTGGTTGGGCACAATCTAAAATTTGACCTTAACATCATGGGTGCTGAGTTGTTGCGATTGGGAAAAGAGAACATTCTCACGACAAAATCGATTTTAGATACATGTACTGAAGACACTGCCACCATGTGTCAGCTCCAAGGTGGTAGAGGAGGTAAATTTAAGTTGCCAACCCTCAATGAGTTATATGCTTTTTTGTTCAATGACACTTTTGATGAGGCACACAATGCGACTGCAGATGTAGAAGCCACCACAAGAGCTTTTTTCGAGTTGCTTCGGCAAAATAAATTTACCCTCAATGAGTTGCAACAGTCCACGCAAGATATTCAGAAGACATATTCTGACGTTGTTCCGTTGGTTGGGCTAGAACACCGAAATCTTCATAAAGAAACTGCAGCACTACAGTCGCCACAGGATCCAAAGACCAAGTCAGACGAATCTAAGGTAGAAACACTTCCGTTTTGCCACTTACACACCCATACACAGTTTTCGGTGCTTCAGTCGACTATTTCTGTCCAAAAGCTCGTTGAAGAAGCAGTAGCGATGAATATGCCAGCAGTTGCAATCACAGATATCGGCAATTTGATGGGGGCTTTTCATTTTGTGAAAGCAGTCAATCAACACAACAAATCGCTCGAAGAGGGTGAGGGAAAGCCAATCAAACCAATCATTGGTATCACGCTAAATGTCTGTAAAAATCATCTTGATCGCTCACACAGGGATGACGGTCATCAAATTGTATTGATTGCAAAAAACAAAAAAGGCTATCACAACCTTGCAAAACTGACATCCATTGCCCACACCAAAGGGTTTTATTACGTGCCTCGTGTCGATCGAGATATAATTCTCAATTACAAAGATGATTTGATAGTTTTGACAGGGAATCTTTATGGGGAGGTGCCCTTTAAAGTACTCAATGTTGGTGGACAACAGGCAGAAGAATCTTTACTTTGGTTGAAAGAGCATTTTGGATCTGATTTGTATATCGAGCTTATGCGTCACAATCAGGAGGATGAGACACGAGTCAATTCGACCTTGGTTGAAATGGCGAAAAAACACAATGTTAAAATAATTGCGACCAATAGTTGCTATTATTTGAAGAAGGAGGAAGCCAATGCACATGATATTTTGTTGTGTGTAAAAGAAGGAGAAAAGCAGTCAACACCCATTGGAAGAGGTCGAGGTTATCGGTATGGACTTCCAAATCAGGAGTACTATTTTAAGTCCCCTAAACAGATGAGTGAACTGTTTTCAGATCTACCCGAGGCGATTCGTAATATTCAAGAAATTATTGAAAAAGTAGAGCCAATTGTATTGGCCCGTGAAGTACTTCTCCCAAAGTTTGACATCCCTGATGAATTTATTGTAGCTGAGGATCAAAAAGATGGTGGCAAAAGGGGAGAGAACAAATATTTAAAGCATCTGACACAACAAGGAGCAAAGTCTCGTTATGGAGAGATTTCAAAAGAGATTCAAGAACGAATTGATTTTGAATTAAGCGTTATTGAAAACACAGGCTACCCTGGTTATTTTTTGATTGTGCAAGATTTGATTGCAGCTGCTCGATCATTGGATGTTTCAGTGGGGCCAGGGCGTGGTTCTGCAGCAGGCTCTGTGGTTGCTTATTGTTTACAAATCACAAACATAGACCCAATTGAACACGATTTGCTTTTTGAGCGTTTTTTGAACCCTGATCGTGTAAGTATGCCAGACATCGACATCGATTTTGACGATGAAGGTCGATCAAAAGTGATGAACTACGTGATAGAAAAATATGGGTCAAATCAGGTCGCCCAAATTGTGACTTATGGTACAATGGCAGCAAAGTCATCGGTACGTGATACCGCTCGTGTGTTAGACTTACCTCTAGCCGATGCTGATCGCCTTGCCAAGCTGATCCCAAATGTTAAACTTAACTCAATTTTTAACAAAGAAAACACCTCTTTAAAAGAAGAACTTCGGTCAGATGAATTTCAACGAGTCGAGCAATTGAAAGACATCGCAAATGGAGATGACTTGGAGGCAGAAACATTGAATCAGGCAAAAATTTTGGAGGGTTCTTTACGCAACACAGGAACTCATGCTTGTGGGGTGATTATCACCCCTGAAGACATCAGTAATTTGGTGCCCGTTGCCACTGCTAAAGATTCGGATTTGGTTGTCACGCAGTATGACAATGCAGTTGTGGAAAGTGCAGGACTATTGAAAATGGACTTTTTAGGTCTCAAAACACTCACACTGATCAAAGACACTGTAAAGTTGATTAAATATCGGCATAACGTTAATCTCAATCCAGATGATTTCCCTTTAGATGATGAGTCGACATACAGCTTGTTTCAGCGTGGAGAAACTGTTGGAATTTTTCAGTATGAAAGTGTTGGGATGCAACGATATTTGCGAGAGCTTAAACCAAACAAATTTGAAGATCTCATCGCCATGAATGCGTTGTATCGCCCAGGGCCTTTGGAGTATATCCCTAGTTTTATTCGTCGAAAAAATGGGGAAGAAAAAATCCAATATGATCTGCCAGAAATGAAGCAATACTTGGAGCAGACCTATGGCATCACTGTCTATCAAGAACAGGTGATGTTGTTGTCACAGGATTTGGCTGGTTTTACGAAAGGCGAGGCAGACGTTTTGAGAAAAGCCATGGGGAAAAAGATTTTCTCATTACTCGAAAAACTTAAACCAAAATTTATCAACGGCGGCAAACAGAAGGGCCATGATTCAGAAATTCTTGAAAAAATATGGAAGGATTGGGAAGCTTTTGCCTCTTATGCTTTTAACAAATCACACTCTACATGCTATGCTTGGATTGCCTACCAAACGGCATACCTGAAAGCGAATTATCCAGCAGAGTATATGGCAGCTGTGCTCTCCAACAACATGAATGATATCAAGCAAGTGAGCTTTTTTATGGAAGAGTGCAGACGTATGGGCGTTCCAGTTTTGGGTCCTGACGTCAATGAATCTTTTTACAAGTTTACAGTGAACAAATATAATGCCATTCGATTTGGAATGGGAGCTATTAAGGGCGTAGGTCGTGGGGCAGTTGACATTATAGTTGAGGGCAGAAACAAGAAGTCATATCATTCACTTTTCGACATGGTTAAGCGTGTTGATTTGCGTGCTGTCAATAAAAAAACATTTGAGGGCTTGATCCTGGCAGGGGGTCTAGATTCCTTGAGTGAGGATCACCGAGCGCAATACTTTCAGGACAAAGGAGATGGGGTTTCTTTTTTGGAAAAAGTACTTCGCTATGGCGCCAATTTTCAGAAGCATCAAAACTCATCTCAAGTCAGCATGTTTGGAGACGAAAATGGGATGTCTTTGAGCGAGCCAGAAATGCCAGACTGTGAACCATGGGGAAAATTACACGAATTGAAACAAGAAAAAGAAGTGGTTGGGATTTATCTTTCAGGGCATCCTCTAGATGATTTTTCACATAGTTTCACTCATTTTTGCAATGCTCGTGTTGGGTTGTTTAACGAACTGGCCCCATTGGTGAATAAGGAATTGACATTTGGGGGTATTATTGGGGAGGTCGACCATCGGTTATCAAAAAATGGAAAGGGATGGGCAATTTTTCAATTGGAGGACTTTGAAGACACCTTCAGCTTTCGAATTTTTGGAGAGGAGTATTTAAAATTTCGTCATCATTTGGTTGAAAACAATTTTGTTCATGTCAAGGCCTTTGTACGACCTGGCTGGATGAATAAGGAGACAGGAAAGACAGGAGATCCACGTATTCAATTTATCGATTTTCGACAGTTGCAGGACGCCATAAGCACTTATGCAAAAAAACTAACTTTAAAAATCAATATCAACAAGTTTGGAAAGGAAAAGTTTTCGAATTTGAGTAAAACTATCAAAGCCCACAAGGGAAATCACAAACTCGATATCGCGTTTTACGAATTGAATGAACAAATCAAACTCGTTATGCACAGCCGAAAGAAGAAAATAAACATCAGTAAGGAGCTATTAGAAGATTTGGATACACAGCAAATTCATTTTAAGCTGAATTAGTGATTTTTTAGAAAAATAGGCTAGGGAAAATCACTTATCAGTGAGTTGAAAAAGATTTTAAAACTGTATTTTTGTGAGATAAAAAATAAAAAATGGCTTTAGAAATTACAGATGCAACTTTTGATAATATAGTATTGCAGTCGGACAAACCTGTATTAGTTGATTTTTGGGCAGCTTGGTGTGGTCCTTGCCGAATGGTTGGCCCTATCATTGACGAGCTGAGCAGTGAATATGACGGTAAAGCAGTTGTTGGCAAGGTAGATGTTGATAACAATCAGGAGTTTGCTGCAAAATATGGTGTTCGAAACATCCCCACAGTGCTGTTGTTTAAGAATGGAGAGCTCGTTGACCGAAAAGTGGGTGTATCTCCGAAACAAGTTTATGCAGATGCCATTGAGGGTGCATTGTAGGATACTTTGGTAAGAGTGTTTGTGTAATGAAAAATGCGGTGTATATTTGCAGCCGCAAGACCTTGGTCTGGTA
>CAXGAP010000039.1:0-9126 GCA_964008075.1 uncultured Flavobacteriaceae bacterium | reverse complement strand
TCACAAATTTTATTTTAAACAGTTGGGGCAACACCTCAGATGTGATTATTGATGAACAATACGTTAAAAAAGTGAGTGAGGTAAAGTTATGATCATAGGTATTTGTGGTGGATCTGGCTCTGGCAAAACAACTTTAGTTGAAGCTGCTTTTAATCATCTGTCGGCTGATACAGTTTGTCGATTATCACAAGATTCTTATTATAAAGACAATGAATCCCTTAGCTTTGAAGAAAGATGCCAATTAAATTACGACCACCCAAAGGCCATAGATTATGACTTGTTTATTTCACAAATCAAACAGCTGCAAGAAGGCAAATCAGTTCAGGCACCAGTCTATTCATACAGTGATCATTTGCGTACAGATCAATCCATAAGCATCATCCCAAAACCAGCCATATTGGTCGAAGGGATATTGATTTTTGCACATACGCCACTGCGAGAACTGTTCACGCATACTATTTTTATCGAAGCTGATGATGAAACACGTTTGCGCAGAAGGACTGCTAGGGATATTCAAACCAGAAGTCGAACAGTCGATGAAGTCAACCAACGATTTAGAGAGATGATATTACCAATGCACAATGCATATATTGAACCCTTCAAAAAAGAGTCTGATTATGTTTTCGACAACAACGAGGATGATCTGTCTAGATTGGGTTCTTTTTGTAAATTGGTCAGTAAATTAATCAAGTGAACTTAAAAGAGATTCGTAATTCAAGCTGGTTCAAGCTAGGCACAAACATCTATGTGCTGGTCAGTGTGTTTTTTATTGTTTGGATGATGTTTTTTGACACCAATTCATTTCGAATCCTATGGAGTCTAGAGTCCAAAATCAATGACCTTGAGGAACAGAAAAAAGAACTGATTCGTCAAATTGATGAAGATCGATCGACTATACAAAAATTATCAGATTCGACCGAACTAGAAAAGTTTGGAAGAGAGCAATACTATCTCAAAAAAGCAGATGAGGATATATTCATTGTCGAATTTAGGGATAGCATAAAAACTTCCTCTTAAAAATTGTATTTTTAACCCTATGACAAATACCGATAAAATGCTCCGAGATGGGAGTTTAGCAGGAAAAGTTATTGTAATAACAGGAGGAGGAAGTGGCTTAGGTAAAGCGATGACTTCATATTTTTTGGAGCTTGGCGCAAAGGTAGCTATCACTTCACGTAAGATTGAAAAACTTGAAGCAACAGCCAAGGAGTTAAGAGAATCGACTGGTGGCGAGTGTTTTGCAGTTGCGTGTGATGTGAGACATTACGAGCAAGTACAACAAATGCACCAACAAGTCACCGATCATTTTGGTCCAATTGATGTGCTGCTCAACAACGCAGCTGGGAACTTTATCTCCCCTACCGAAAACCTGTCTAGTAATGCCTTTGATACTATTGTAGATATCGTGCTCAAGGGAACAAAAAACTGTACTATGGTTTTTGGTAAACACTGGATCAAAACAAAACAAAAGAATGTAAATGTGTTGAACATCATTACCACTTATGCTTTTACAGGCTCTGGCTATGTTGTGCCATCTGCAACTGCAAAAGCAGGTGTCATGGCCATGACACGCTCTTTGGCAGTCGAATGGTCAAAATATGGTATGCGTTTCAACGCCATAGCACCTGGACCATTCCCCACCAAAGGGGCTTGGGATCGATTATTGCCTGGGCCATTGGTGAAAAAGTTTGATCCTTCCAAAAAAGTACCTCTCGGTCGTGTGGGTAATCATCAAGAGTTGGCCAACCTAGCAGCCTACATGGTTTCGGATTTTGGGGGATACCTCAACGGAGAAGTGATTGTGCTAGATGGTGGTGAGTGGCTCAAAGGAGCAGGGCAATTTAATATGCTTGATAAAATCCCAAAAGCACTCTGGTCTATACTAAAAAAAGCAATGTTGAAAAAAAAGTAATTCTTTTTGCTTTTAAAGTGCCTTTAAACGCAGCGATATTGTATTTTTAGATACATTTTTAGAATGTGCCTCATGGGAAAAATCATTGCCATTGCGAATCAAAAAGGTGGCGTTGGAAAAACAACAACTGCTGTCAATCTTGCAGCTAGTTTAGGTGTTTTAGAAAAAAAAGTATTGCTTATTGATGCCGATCCGCAGGCAAATGCTACTTCGGGGCTTGGCCTTAATGTTGAAAAACAAAGCAAAGGAACCTATCAATTACTCGAACACTCCATTCCACTAAGCGAGGCGACAATAACTGTTCCTGCAATCAATGTTGACATCGTGCCTGCACACATCGACTTGGTTGCTGTTGAAATCGAACTTGTTGACAAGCCAAACAGAGAATACATGCTTTTTCAAGCATTGGAAGATGTTCGTTCACAATACGATTTTGTAATCATCGATTGCGCACCATCTCTTGGGCTTCTCACACTCAACGCTCTTACAACATCAGACTCTGTTTTGATTCCTATTCAGTGTGAATACTTCGCTTTGGAGGGTCTTGGAAAGTTACTCAATACCATTAAGAGTGTGCAACGTATTCACAATAAAAATTTAGAAATTGAGGGCATGCTCCTCACCATGTATGACTCCAGACTACGACTCTCAAACCAAGTCGTGGACGAAGTTAAAAAACACTTCCACGAAATGGTCTTTAACACCATAATTCAAAGGAATGTGAAAATTGGTGAAGCACCTAGTTATGGGGAATCTATTTTAGATTATGATAGTACAAGTAAAGGTGCTGAAAATTACTTAAATTTAGCGCTTGAAGTCATTGAAAAAAACAAGTTAAATGGCAAAAGCAAATAAGCGCCAAGCACTCGGTCGTGGGTTGTCTGCATTGTTAGACGACTCAGAAAAATCTGCAGTAAGCAAAAAAGAAATTATTGGAAATGTAGTTGAACTTCCACTTGATAAAATCGAAGTCAATCCATTTCAGCCAAGAACAAACTTTAACGAAGAATCGATTGAAGATCTAGCAAAATCAGTTCAGGCACTTGGTGTGATTCAGCCAATTACAGTTCGGAAAATTGAAAACGATAATTTTCAACTTGTCTCTGGTGAAAGGCGTTTAAGAGCTGCCAAAAGTATTAGGCTACAAACAATCCCTTCTTTCATTCGTATAGCCGACGACCAAGAGTCGCTGGAAATGGCTTTGGTGGAAAACATCCAACGTGAAGACCTAGATCCAATTGAGATTGCACTCTCGTATCAACGATTGATCGATGAAATTGAACTGACGCAAGAAGAATTGAGTGAACGTGTTGGAAAAAAACGCTCGACAATTACAAATTATATCCGACTCCTTCGCCTCGATCCAATCATCCAAACAGGTATGCGTGATGGATTTATTTCAATGGGTCATGGGCGAGCGCTTATCACTGTTGAGGATCGAAGTAAACAACTGAATATCTATGAACAAATTTTAGCAAAAGGCTTGTCTGTGCGTGCCACTGAAAAGCTTTTAAAAACAGATGCTTTAACACCCACCAAAAAAACGCCAGTGTCCAACCCATATGTAGATGGTAAACTCGCTTTCTATAAAAATATGTTTGGCGAGAAAGTGCGAATTCAACTCAATTCTTCTGGAGGTGGGCAAATTGTCGTTCCATTTTCATCTAAAAAAGAATTTAGAGCCCTGACCAAACGACTCCAAAGTGATTCGTAAACTTACACCATTCATTGTACTTATTTCTTTTGCCACTTTTGGACAAAAAGAAGAGTTGGCTACCTTTAGTGAAAAGGAAAATGACCCTCTTCGACCATCAAGAGCTGCTTTTTATTCAACTGTTTTTCCAGGTTTGGGACAAATCTATAACAAGCGATACTGGAAGCTCCCTATAGTGTATGGGGGAATTGGCGCATCAATTTATTTCTATGATCTCAACAACATTAAATTTAGGCAATATAGAAATGCTTACAAAAGAAGGTTGGCAGGGTTTACTGACGATAAGTATCAAGGCATTATTCTCGACAATGATCGATTAGTAGATGGTATGAATTTTTATAAGCAGTACAGAGATCAATCGATGCTGTTCATCATTGGCACCTATTTTCTCAATATCCTTGATGCCAATATTGATGCACACCTCAAACAATATAACATCAATCAAAATTTGAGTCTTAAACCCTATATAGATTATCACTCAGTTGTGGCTGATCATCATATTGGGGTTAGTCTTAATTTCAATTTTTAAATTTGTGAAATGAAAATTGCACTACTTGGGTACGGCCGTATGGGGAAAGCAATCGAAAAAATTGCAGTGGAAAGGGGACATACCATTGTTGCTAAAATTGATAAATACAATGAAAATGAGTCCTACATGGCAGATGTAGCAATCAATTTTAGTGTACCAAGTGCAGCATACAAAAACATCAGTGATGCCCTTAAAATAGGAATCCCTGTGATCTGTGGCACAACGGGTTGGCTAGATCAGTTGGGGGAAATCGAATCGCTATGCCAAGAACACGATGGTGCATTTATTTATGCTTCTAACTTTAGCCTGGGTGTAAACTTATTTTTTGAACTCAACAAAAAATTGGCAAAAATGATGGCAAAACATCCTCATTATGATATTTCCATAGAAGAAATACATCACACCAAAAAAATTGATAAACCAAGTGGCACAGCTATTACACTCGCCGAAGGAGCATCGTCAGATCAAAAATGGCATTTGAAAGAAGATAATGGTGAGGGCATTCAGATTAGTGCCGTTCGAAAGGATGATGTACCTGGTACACACACTGTTACCCATTATTCTGAAATAGACGAAATATCCATTACTCACACTGCTCACAATCGTCATGGGTTTGCCTTGGGCGCTGTTGTTGCAGCTGAATGGATTCTTGGGAAAAAGGGTATCTTTAGCATACAAGACGTGCTGCAATTGTAATATATGCTTACTAAATAAATTCATTTAATTATGACATTCGCACAATGGCTTCTTTTTATCCTCTGTATCCAAGGAGTTCACTTTTTTGGAACATGGAAGTTATATAAGCGAGCAGGATTCAAAGCTTGGCAAGCAGCCATACCTATCTATAATGCATTGATATTGATGAAAATCATCAATCGTCCCATGTGGTGGGTGGTGATGTTTTTTATGCCAATCATCAATTTGATCATCTTCCCTGTTGTTTGGGTTGAAACCGCCCGAAGTTTTGGCAGAAGAAGTACACTAGACACCTTTCTTGTCATTTTAACCCTTGGACTTTTTCTGTACAGGTTCAATTACGATGATCGACTTGCGTATATTAGCGATAGAAGTTTAAAGCCAAAAACTGCTTTTGGAGAATGGTTTAGTTCAATTTTGTTTGCAGTGATTATTGCAACTTTTGTTCACACATACCTTATACAACCTTATATAATCCCAACTGGTTCGTTGGAAAAAACACTACTGACAGGTGATTTTTTGTTTGTTAGTAAGTATCATTATGGTGCCAGAGTGCCCCAAACAGCGATTTCATTCCCAATGGTGCATGACACCATACCCCTGGCGCGCGTGCGATCCTATCTAAAAAAACCGCAGATCCCCTATATGCGATTGCCAAAGCTGCAACGCATCAAGCGAAATGAAATTGTTGTATTTAGTTGGCCTGCAGATACTGTGCGACAGTTTTTTAAGAAAGAAGCTAGGGTTGATAAGCCCATTGATAAAAAATCAAACTATGTAAAGCGTTGTGTGGCAATCCCAGGAGATACTTTAGAAATCATCGATGGGATTATTCATATCAATGGCGAAAGAACACAACTCCCAGATCGTGCAAAACCACTGTATGGCCACACTGCATACAGCAGTAAAGGGATTTCGTCACGAGAACTCATAAAATCAGGAATCACAGATTTAACCAGGCGTTTTCGCATTGAAAACAACATCAATCAACAACAACTCAATGCCTTATATTCAAATAATATCAATGTCATTCGACAAGGAGATAACCTAATTGCGATTTCACAAGCAAAAGGAATTCCAGCAGATATCATTCGCAGATATCGCCTACGAGTAAGGGAGCTAAGAGAAACTCAAAAAACAATTTTCCTCACGCTAGATGAAGCAGAAAAAGTTAAAAATGAAGTCAGTTTTGATAGTTTGATTCGAAACATCAACAAGCAAAAAACCTATAACACTAACTTTTTCCCAAATGACATTCGCTACAATTGGAACGAGGATAATTTTGGCCCAATTGTCATGCCCAAAAAAGGTGCAACTGTTAAATTGACAAAAAACAACATTGCCTTGTATCGAAAGTTGATTCGAGATTATGAGCAGAAAACACTCTCCTACGAAAATGGTATGATATTGATAGGTGGTGTACCTGTCGATGAATTCACCTTTGCACAGGATTATTATTGGATGATAGGAGACAATCGTCATCGTTCGGAGGACAGTCGTTTTTGGGGTTTTGTTCCTGCAGATCACATTGTTGGTAAGCCGATTTTCATTTGGATGAGTATCAATGGAATAAACGATGGGTTCTCAAACTGGGAAATTCGATGGAATCGTGTATTTACCACAACCAATGTAGATGGTGAGCCTGTATCCTATCGCTGGCACTTCTTGGCAGCTATAGTCGCCTATCAAATTTTTGTTCGCATCCGAAAGCGGCATATAGCAAAATGACCCATACCCTACTTCCGATTGCCTATGCTGGGTCAATTTCGCATTGGATTCCGATTTGTAAGGAACAAACAATTATTTGGGAAGTTGAAGATAACTATCAGAAACAAACTTATCGGAATCGCATGGAAATCCATGCTGCAAATGGAAAGCTGATGCTGAGTATCCCGATTCGACACCTTGGGTATGATGGTCATCAAAAGTATAATAATGTATCGATTGCCAACACATTTCCCTGGCAAAGAAACCATTGGCTATCCATCAAAACAGCATATCAGTCATCCCCTTTTTTTGAATATTACGAGGATGATATCGCACCACTTTATCAAAATACTTATGACTATCTCATCGATTTTAACAAAGAAATCATCAAAACGATTTGTGAATTGTTACAAGTCCCAACGCCAGTCAAAACAACAACCATCTATGAAAAAGAAAGTCAATTTGATGATCTAAGACATCTGATTCATGCAAAGAACCATCAGCCTGATATAAATTTTGAATACACCCAAGTCTTTAGTGATAAAAATGGATTTATACCCAATTTGAGTATTTTTGATTTGCTTTTTAACGAAGGACCAAAGACTGTTGCCTTATTGAAATTATTATAATTTTTTTATCCTAATAAAAAAATTTATGATCAATTTTAGCGTTGAAAATATTGAAAAAGAAAGTTGATTAATTGCGTCAAGTAGGAACAGAAATCATATATCAGATCTCGAGTTATCCTTATTGTAAGTTTTTCCATATTTTGGGTACAGAGGGCAATGTGTTTGAGTTGTGAGAAGCAAATGATGACTTTTAGCGACCTTATGGGGTCTAAAACAAATAAAAAAAGCAGGCCATAAGCCGGATTCTGTCGTGCCTTACCATTGATCTGGACCCAACATTGCTGTTAGGTTCTAGCCGTCTACCCTCCAGCTCAAGAGCGCTTCTTTCAAACGCTGGTTTACTTGACGTTTCACCGTATAGAGTTTACCTGATTTCACTACAGCCAAACTGTACTTTCTTTCTGTTGCACTTGTCCTATCCGCTCGGCGGACGACGGGAGTTACCCGCTATACTGCGCTATGGTGTCCGGACTTTCCTCTACACTTTCGTATAGCGGTAAGGTGGCCTGCCATGCAAAAGTACAAGTTTTGTCGTTGATAAACACACCGCTCAAGCAAGTGTTAATCCAGGAGGTTTTGATATATTTGTTTCTATGGAAACTTTTATGGTATCGGCCTTAAAATATCGCCCACAGCGTTTTGAAGATGTTGTTGGTCAGGAGTCTATCACCAAAACACTTGATAATGCAATTGCGACTGACCATCTTGCACAAGCCCTATTGTTTTGTGGACCCCGAGGTGTGGGCAAAACAACCTGTGCGAGAATCCTTGCCAAAAAGATCAATGCCAAAAACGATGAGAGCGCTGATGACAACAATTTTGACTTCAATATTTTTGAATTGGATGCTGCATCCAACAACTCTGTAGAGGATATTCGAAATCTGATCGATCAGGTGCGTATCCCCCCACAAGTTGGAAACTTCAAAGTATATATCATTGATGAGGTTCACATGCTTTCACAAGCTGCCTTCAATGCTTTTTTGAAAACCTTAGAGGAACCTCCTGCACATGCCATTTTTATACTGGCAACAACAGAAAAACACAAAATTATCCCCACCATACTTTCACGCTGCCAAATATATGATTTTAAGCGTATTAGCGTGACTGATGCAAAAAAATATCTCCAAAAAATAGCTCAAAGTGAAGGCATTGAGGCTGAAGAAGAAGCGCTTCATTTGATTGCACAAAAAGCCGACGGTGCGATGAGGGATGCCCTCTCTATTTTTGATCGGCTCGTTAGTTTTTCCAATGAAACCATCACTGCCCAACACGTTTCGGTCAACCTGAGCATACTCGATTTTGAAACCTATTTGCATATCACCAAACACTTAATCGAAGGGAATATAAGAGAAGTTATCTTGTCTTTTAATAAAATCTTATCAAAGGGGTTTGATGGACATCATTTTATTGTTGGTCTTGCAAGCCATTTGCGTGACTTGTGGATGAGTAGGCATAAGGATACTGTTGAATTATTGGAAGTTGGTGAAGCAACGAAGAAAAAGTTTTTGGAACAATCGGAAAAAGCATCACTCGATTTTCTTGAAAAGGCAATTGCTTTGGCCAACTCTTGTGACCTGAGTTATAAGAATTCAAAAAATCAACGCCTACACGTCGAACTCTGCTTGATGCAAATTGCATCTGTTAACGACGAAAAAAAAAAGAGAAAAGCCTACATCAAGCCCCCAGTAAAACGAGAACGAAAACCAACAATCAATGAAGAAAAGGAAATAGTTTTTGAAGAAACAGCCAAAGCCAGAGAGGTTGATAAATCAGTTGAAGAAGTGTCAACACCAGAGCATAGCGAAGTCGAAAGCCCCACGACGACTGACAAGAAAGTTAGCGAAAAGCCCATTGAGTTCAATATAAAGTCAAAAGGAGTTTCTGGCTTATCTCTGTCCAGTATCGCCATTCAGAAAAGCATAAAGGCCAATCAACCTTC
>CAXGAP010000038.1:0-9779 GCA_964008075.1 uncultured Flavobacteriaceae bacterium | reverse complement strand
GCTTTACTATTTTTTTATAATCCATACTTCAAAGTTACGAAACCTACTTAAGAGGATTAGAAGTAGCAGAACTTAAAGAAGAAAACCCCTCGATTACTCGAGGGATTTTTAAGGGTGGAAGACCGGTCTCGAACCGGCGACCTCTAGAACCACAATCTAGCGCTCTAACCAACTGAGCTACAACCACCGTTTTCGCACGCAAATGTACGAGTTTTTGCTTTTTGTCTCAAAACATTTTTTGTTAGATCAAATCAGAAATTTGAGATACTGCCAACTGACGATTTGCCGTGAATCCCTCGGCGTATGAAACCCCAATAACTCTGCCCAAATCCGCAGCCCTGCTTTCAATGCTGCTCAAAAATTGCTGACTGCTGATTGGTGTTTCTGGCTCATTAGATCTTTTATCATAAAGCTGTGAAGAGTAGGCAAGAATGACTTCCATTTTTTTATCCATAAAATCACTTACATCTACAACAAAATCGCAAGGATCATTGTTCCATTGCATATAGTGATACACTTGACTTGGTCGCCAGGCTTCTTGAGGTTTGCCTTCAAAAGTGGTTTCTATTTTTCGCAAACCACTTAAAAAACAAGCGTCGTATACCAGAGCAGCAGCACGGCCATGATCAATATGTCGATCTGTTTTTGCATTACACAACACTTTCTTGGGCTTATATTTTCGAATCATCTCAATGACGGCAATTTGGTGCTGTTCATCATTAATAAAAAAACCATCACGAAAGCCTAAATTTTCTCTACAAGTCAACCCCAATAATGAGGCAGCATTTTTTGCTTCTTGATCTCGAAGCTCTGCACTTCCGCGCGTACCGAGTTCCCCACGAGTCAAATCAACAATACCAATTTTTTTTCCCGACGCTATTTCTTTGGCAATGGTTCCAGCGCAACTGAGCTCAACATCATCAGGATGTGCTCCAAAAGCCAATATATCGAGTTTGTTTGTCATTAACTTTTGATCCAATTTATGATTCTGGGGTCATCAGGCTGCGTACGTGGGGATATGACATCGACCAATTTCCCGTCCTCATCAATCAAATATTTTTGAAAATTCCACGTAACACTTGAATTTTTAACACCATTTTTATTCGCATCAGTCAGAAAATCGAACACTGGATGCTTCGAATTTCCTTTAACTGTAGTCTTCTCCATGACAGGAAAACTGACACCATAATTCTTTTCACAAAATTCTTTGATATCCTTGTTTGTACCAGGCTCTTGCCATAAAAAATTATTAGATGGAAAGGCAACAATCATAAAGTTTTCATTTTTATACTTGTCATACAAAACCTGAAGCTTTTTGTACTGGGCAGTCAATCCGCATTTTGATGCTGTATTCACTATTAAAACCTTTTTGCCTTTTAAGTTACTGAAATTGAATGGATTTCCATTAATATCAGTAGCTACAAATTGGTGAATACTTGTTTTCAAATGATCAGTTTGGGAATAAATTGTACTGACGCTAAATAGTAAAGCCAGGATAATTTTATCTGTCTTCATTGTGCAATTTTTTTTTCAAAGATAATTAATCTAAAAAAAATGGTTTAAACGAGGTTTTTAAACGATCTCAGCACTCAATCCTGCATCGAGTAAGCGCAGACATTTTGGTTCGAGTTCTTTGTAACTTCCAGACTTAACTGTGCATTTCCCATTGTAATGCACAATCATGGCGCATTGTTCTGCTTGTTGGGCCGTGTGTTCACATACAGAAATCAAAGTTTGAATGACATGATCAAAGGTGTTGACATCGTCGTTATACAATATGATTTCATACTCACGATCTGTCGCCACAAGCACATCATGCTCTGGACTTTCTTGCTCTTTATGTTGGTCAAATCGAATCTTCACAACTTTGAATATACGTATTTTGCACAAACCCAATCATCGAGTGATGTATGTTCATCTAAAAATAAACTATTTTGCACACATTTCTGAGTTATCTCTTCTAAATCTATGACATAAAAACCACTTAATAACAAGATCCCTTGATGCTGAAGTTGTTGCGCATACTGTGGGATGTGTCTTAATAGTGTATTTCTATTAATGTTGGCAAAGATCAAATCATAAGTGCCTGTAACGACATCAATATCCCCTAAGCATGCTTCCAAAAGCTGATCACATCCATTGCGGAATGCATTTTCAACTGTATTCTTAACACACCAAGGTTCGATGTCAACTGCCATAATGTCTTTTGCTCCTAGATGAGATGCTAAAATTCCTAATATTCCAGTCCCACATCCCATGTCCAAAATATGCTTATTTTCAAAATCTATTTGCAAAGCAGTGTTCATCATTAACTTGGTTGTTTGATGATGACCTGTGCCAAATGACATTTTGGGCTCAATGATAAGTTCAAAGGCTGTTGTTTTTGGTGGATGAAAGGGAGCGCGAATAGTATAATCACCAACAACAATGGGGTCGAAAGAAGACTCCCATTTTTGATTCCAGTTTTCATATGGAATTTCTGTAATCTGATAAAAAACAACAAAGTTAGAGGGCATATTGTTTGTCAGTTGTTCAAGGCTTATTGTATTCCAATCGGCTTGTCTGAAATAGGCCTTTACACCAGTCTCTGTTTCCAAAAAACTTTCAAATTGGTGACTCGACAAAAGGGCAAGTAGAATGTCCCTACCTTCAGGCGGGGAAACATCAAAATCTATCTCTATATAGGTATCATTCAAACCCATTGACAATGGCTGCAAAGTCTGCTGCTTGTAGAGAAGCACCTCCAATTAAACCGCCATCTACATCGGTTTGTGCAAAAATTTCAGCCGCATTCGCTGGTTTTACACTCCCGCCATAGAGAATGGAAACCCCATCAGCACAACTACTATCATAATGGTCCTCAATTAATGTGCGTATAAAAGCATGCATTTCTTGTGCTTGATCTGGATGTGCAGTTTCTCCAGTACCTATTGCCCATACAGGCTCATATGCCAAAACAATCTTGCTCCATTGCGACTTGTCTAAGCCAAACAAGGTAGTTGACAATTGCTGTTTGACAACATCAAAGTGTCCTCTTGAATTGCGATCATCAAGTTCTTCGCCAAAGCAGAAGATGAGCTGCAAACCAGCATCTAAAGCAGCTTGTACCTTTTCTTTCAAAAGTTGATCTGTTTCGCGAAAGTAAGCACGACGTTCTGAATGACCCAAAATCACATGCTTTACATCAATATCAAGAAGCATCCCAGCAGAAATTTCTCCTGTATATGCGCCACTGCTAGATTGATGCATGTTTTGCGCTACAACTTCTATTTCACTGTCTTTGGTATACTTTACAGCACAAGCTAGATTCACAAAAGTAGGAGCGATAAAAACATTTACATTTTCATTCAACTTCTGGGCTTTGATTTCATCAATAAGCCGAACTGATTCTGACTCGGTTTTATTCATTTTCCAATTTCCTACAACAATTTGTTTTCTCATGATTATTATTTGTTTAATTGTATTTTGGGATCTAAAAAAGCGTAGAGCAAATCTACAACTTGGTTAATGATGATAAAGAAAAATGAAACAGTTAGTACTGAACCCATGAGCACTGGTATATCAAGAAAGTTGAGTGCGTTTACAATTTCTTTTCCTATTCCGTTCCATCCAAAAATATATTCTACAAAAACTGCCCCTGCCAACATACTTGCAAACCAACCCGAGAGGGCAGTGATGACTGGGTTGAGTGCGTTTTTCAACATATGCTTCCAGAAAATGTTTGCTGTCGACAGTCCCTTAGCGCGAGCTGTTTTGACATAGCCACGATTCCATTCATCCAATAGTGCATTTCGCATCAGTTGGGAAACCACTGCCAATGGTCGAATTCCCAATACGAAAGCTGGAAGTATTAGGTTTTTCCAAACAATGCTATAAGACTCCCCCATATCATCAAGCGCATACAAGCTACCTGTCATGTCTAATAAAGTATATTTATGCAACAAAAAACCAAAAATCCAAGCAACAAGAATTGCACTAAAAAAAGAAGGTAAACTCATCCCGAGTGTACTTACCAATTGAATCACTCGATCGAAAGTGCTGTTGGCATAGATTGCTGATAATATCCCAAACAATAAGCCAATGGAGATGGCAATCAAGAGTGCAGCTGTAGCAAGTATGGCAGTATTTGGAAGGGTGTTTCCTATCACCTGACTTACTTTTACCCCACTCCTATGAAAGGACTCTCTGAGATAGGGCCACTTTAAAACAACAGACCTCTCCCCTACATTGAAAAGACGTATATAGTTATATTTTTGGGTAGATAGGCCATTAAAATCGTGCTGTTGTAGATGTGCTGAGATTGGACTCAAGTCATTTAGGTAATTTAAATATTGACTAAAAATCGGCTGATCAAAACCATATTTTTGCTGAATCAATTGTAGTTCCTCTTGGTTTTCGTTTTGACCCAACATCATTCTCGCAGGATCGCCAGGAAGCACACTAAACAAAAAGAAAACCACTGTAGCAACGCCTAAAAGGGTAATCAATATAGAGTTTATTCTTTTTAAAAAATTCATGAATTCTCTAAGTGAATAATAGCAAAAACTGCATAGTTGATTATATCCTGATAATTGCCCACAAGACCTTCACTTACAAGTGTTTGGCCATCGTTGTTTTCGATTTGTTTGACGCGCAGTAATTTTTGTAGAATTAAATCAGTCAAAGAACTTACACGCATATCACGCCATGCCTCGCCATAGTCATGATTTTTGTTTTGCATAAGAGACTTTGCCAAGTCGATTTGCGCATTGTAAAGAGAAAACACCTCATCTTCCGACATATCTGGCTGATCGGCAATTCCCTTGTCAATTTGTATCAAAGCCATGACACAGTAGTTCAAAATTCCAATAAACTCTGAAAATTGCCCTTCTTCAACACGTTGTGTTGGTTTCTGTTGCAAGGTTCGTATGCGCTGGGCCTTGATAAAAATTTGATCTGTCAACGAAGATACACGCAAGATTCGCCATGCACAACCATAATCATGCATTTTCTTTAGGAATAAATCCCTGCACTTTTGCACTGCATCATCATACTGTTGATCTGTTGTAGCCAAGATGAAAAACTTTTGTGTAAATTTCGGTCAAATTTTTTTAAAAATCTATTCTTTACCAATCCAATTTTGAATGGTTATCAACTGTAATTCAACAACAATAGACCTGTCTGAGGGTCATGTCATGGGCGTGCTCAATGTGACGCCAGACTCTTTTTTTGACGGCGGAAAATACAAGGATACAAATGTGATTGTATCTCACGCCAAACAAATGTTAGAAGATGGTGCGACTTTCATTGATATTGGAGGTACTAGCACTAAACCAGGTGCAGATGTTGTAGATGAAAAGGAAGAAATCAATCGAGTGATACCTGCTATAAATGCCATCAGACAGCATGTTCCAAAGGCCATCATTTCGATAGACACCACGTCTAGTTTAGTGGCTGAGAAGGCTGTCATTTCAGGCGCTTCGATTGTCAATGATATTTCTGCAGGAACTTTTGACGATCGTATGCTCTCTGTCGTTGCATTTTTGGGTGTTCCATATATCGCAATGCATATTCAAGGAACGCCTAAGACCATGCAGAAAAACCCTACTTATAATAATGTGGTGGATGATGTGTTTAGTGCAATGGAATCATTTCGTGATCGTGCTGTCAAGAAAGGTATTCAACAGATGATTCTTGATCCTGGTTTTGGATTTGGAAAAACACTATCACACAATTATCAACTTTTACATCACCTTGACAAATTTCAATCACTAGGTCATCCCATTTTAGTTGGTGCTTCTAGGAAATCAATGATCCAAAAGCCAATAGATGTTGATGCTGAAAATGCACTCAACGGTACAACTGTCGTTCACACTATTTCTGCCTTACATGGGGCATCTATCTTGCGTGTGCATGATGTAAAGGAAGCTGTTCAAGTTTTCAAAATTGTGAATTATATGAATCAACAGTCATCCCAAACCCCCTTGCCTTGACGAATTTTACTTAATTTTATAAAAAATTTGGTTTGAATCCACTCGATTTTCTGCAACTACGCATCATTGATATCTTCGATATTGTACTTGTCGCGATACTGCTTTATTACATTTATAGGCTTGTGAAAGGTACTGCTGCGATCAATATTTTTACAGGAATTGTGATTGTGTACTTGATTTGGAAGCTGACAGATCTTCTTCAGATGAATGTACTGAGTAATATTTTAGGTGGATTTATCAGCGTTGGTGTGTTTGCACTAATCGTTGTTTTTCAACAAGAAATTCGAAAGCTTCTTCTTACAGTTGGATCTACCAACCTGGCGAATCCCAAAAATTTTAGACGCTATTGGAATATCTTAACAAACAATGAATACCACAGCAAATCAGAAGCAAAAATTGTTGTGAATGCCTGTGCAGAGCTCAGTACTCAAAATATAGGCGCACTGATTGTATTTGAACGCAACACTAGCTTGGATATTTTTAAAGATTCTGGCGATAAAGTAAATATGGACATTTCAACCCCTGTTATTGAAAGTATTTTTTTTAAGGGTGGACCCTTGCACGATGGGGCCATCGTCATTGATGGAAATCGTATTGTGGCTACACGTGTGGCTTTGCCAATCAGTGAGCAGTCTGATATTCCTGTACGCTATGGACTAAGGCACAGAGCAGCGGTGGGCGTTTCAGAAAAAACAGATGCCTCAGTACTTGTTGTTTCTGAAGAGACTGGAAAAATATCGTACATCAAAAATGGTGAGTTTATTTCTTTCTCAAGCAATGACAACTTGATCGAAATTATTGAAGAAGATTTGAGCTGACTAATTCACAACTTCGTAACCTTTGCTCAGCTGTGTATTTTGTAGAGTTTGATAAAAACCACCATCAATTTTTAACAGTTTTTCATGAGTACCCATTTCAACAATCTTGCCTTGATCCATCACAATAATTCGATCTGCTTTTTGAATCGTTACCAAACGATGAGCAATGATAATTGCTGTTTTGTTCTTTGTCAAATGTTCTGTTGCTATCTTAATCAATTCCTCAGTTTCTCCATCTACAGATGAGGTGGCTTCGTCTAAAACCAAAATATATGGATTGGTAACATAAGCCCTTAAAAATGCAATCAGTTGACGTTGACCACCAGAAAGCATTGCTCCTCGTTCCTTCACATCGTATTGGAGTTTTCCAGGAAGCTTTGAAATAAATCGATCAATACCAATGTGTTTTGCAGCTGCCATAACATCTTCCTCGCTTATTTCTGAATTCCATAAAGTTATATTGTTATAAATTGTATCAGCAAACAAAAACACATCCTGCAAAACAACAGCGATGGCGTTTCTCAACGATGACAACTTGTATGATTTTATATTATTTCCATCAACACTAATAACCCCTTCATTGATGTCGTAGAATCGACTGAGCAAGTTGATGATAGTAGACTTTCCAGCACCAGTAGCACCTACAATCGCAATGGTTTCACCAGCTTGAACGTTAAACGATATATCGTTGATAACTGGCTCGTTTTCCTTGTATGAAAACACAACATTCTGAAATGATATTTCACCTTTTAAATTTTCAGCCTGCAGATCACCATCATTAGAAATATGACTATCTGTATCCATCACCGCAAACACACGCTGTACAGCGACCATACCCATCTGAAGGGTGTTGAATTTATCAGCAATTTGACGTAGTGGACGAAACAGCATTTGGGTCAGCTGGATGAACAAAAAAATAGAACCAAGAGTGATGCCATTTTCTTCGGAAATTACACTTAAACCCCCATGCCAAACCACCAATCCAATGGTTATGGAGGTGGAAAGTTCTGCGATGGGAAAGAAAATAGAGTTGTACCAAACTGTTTTTAACCAAGCCTTTTTGTGCTTTTCGTTGATCTGTTGAAAAGATGCGTATTCTTTTTGCTCTCGAACAAATAGCTGCACTATTTGCATTCCTGAGATTCTTTCCTGAACAAAAGTGTTTAGATTGGCAACTTGTGTTCTCACTTCATCAAAAGCAAATTTCATCGCTTTTTGAAACTTTCGAGTAGCAATTAAAATCACTGGAAGCACTGCAAAAACAATGAGTGACAATTGCCAACTCACACTGAGCATAAAAACAATCACAACGAGCATTTTAAGTACATCAGCGATAATCATAAATAACCCCTGACTAAAAATACTGGAGATTGTTTCTATGTCGTTGACAGATCTTGTAACTAGTCGTCCAACTGCTGATCGATCGAAAAAAGTTTTTCGAAATCCAATCATTCGCCTAAATAAGTCCTTACGCAAATCATAAACCACTCGCTGACCAAGCCAGTTTGCATAATAAATGAATAAAAATTGGAAAAACACCTCTAAAAACAAAACAGCTGTCATGATACTTATAAAAACAAGCATCCCATCATAATCTTTTAGCGTGATATAATCATCAACTGTGATTTTAAGAAGGTATGGGTTTAGTGTTGAAAAAACAGAAAGCAAAATGGCTGCAATAAGCACAAATAAAAAAGTAAATCGATAGGGTTTTACATATCGCATAAGTCTCTTGAAGAGAGACACGTCGAGGATGGAACCTGTTACTTTTGAACTCATACAGCAAATATATGCTTTGGATAATATACTTTCTCGAGATATAAACCATGCGCTGGGACAGAAAATCCTGCTTTCGATCGATCTCTGCTTTGGAGAATTGATTTGAAATCATCAATGCTAATTTTTTTCAAGCCAACTTCAATCAGTGTGCCCACAATAGCGCGAACCATATTTCTCAAAAAACGATTGGCTTGAATAAAAAAGACCAAATCACTTCCATTTTGTTCCCAATAAGCCATCTGAATATCACACAAATAAGTCTTTACATCTGTTCTTGACTTTGAAAAACACTTAAAATCATCATGCGCTAGCATGACAGTTGATGCCTGATTCATCAATTCTATATATAATGTTTTGGAGAAATAATAGGATCGTTTTTCCAAAAAAGGATCTTTTTGAGTTGTGATTTTGTAAGAGTAACGTCTCCCAGTTGCATCGAAGCGAGCGTGGGCATCATCTGTCACTGCCAAAATAGAGTTCACAGCAATCGCTTTCGGAAGTAGTTTGTTCAGTCGAAATTTCAAATTTTGATCGACTTGATCATCCAAATCAACATGTGCAAACAGTTGACGTGCATGAACACCAGAGTCTGTACGACCAGCACCAACAACACTTATTGGTTTCTGCAACAATGTCTTTAATGCATCTTCAAGACACGACTGCACAGTGTCTCCCTTAGGCTGTCGTTGCCAACCAACAAAAGGTAATCCGTCGTAAGATAGTTCTATGAAATAACGCAAGGAGTGCTATTTTTGTTTGACAAAGATATTGTTTCTATTACCACAGTTCATTGTAAATGAAAAAAATACTTTTACTTTCCGATACGCATGGGCACGTAGACGACCACATTATAAAGTATGTAAAAGAGTCTGATGAGGTTTGGCATGCTGGCGACATCGGAACCACACAGGTTACAGATACAATATCGAGTCTAAAACCTCTTTATGCTGTGTTTGGAAACATTGATAATCATGAGTTGCGTATTAGTTTTCCAAAGGAATTGCTGTTTAAGTGTGAAAATATTAATGTATTTATGACTCATATTGGAGGTAGGCCTGGGCGATATGCAAAGGGCATTTCAGAAAAAATAAAGTCCATCAAGCCCAAAATATTTATATGTGGTCATTCACATATTTTAAAAATACAGTATGATGAAGTCAATCAACTCTTGTTTATCAATCCTGGCGCCATTGGAAAACGTGGGTTTCAT
>CAXGAP010000037.1:0-10515 GCA_964008075.1 uncultured Flavobacteriaceae bacterium | reverse complement strand
TTCTTCTTTTCTTCTTTAGACGCCAAATACCATAAATAAAATGAAAATAACATAATGCCAAAACCAAGGAACTTGAGTATTCCATCATCATTGGTAATTGATAAAAAAAAGCCAATAAAGAATACAGGCATAGCGTTTTTAATTGCCCAATTTCTTTTAATAAATTTCATAATTATAAAGAAGTTTCTTCATTTTTTATTGTTGAAATAAATACTTAAAGAAACAGGAAGCAAGGCGATTAATAAATATATAAATATAATTAGATAAGTGTTTGAAAATTTAGGCAAGTAACCACCTATTAAATCGGTCATAAAAAGTGGTAAGGCTAAAGCCATTGTTAACCAATATCCGTTTTTAATAAAAAATTTCTTCATTGTAGTGTTTTTAGTTCATTCTAATTCTTTAACCCTTATAACCCGCTTCTTCTTTTTCTGCTTTATCAATTGCTTTTGCTATAAATAAAGCAAAAGATAGAATTAACTTTTTCATCTCGTCTACCGATTAGTGTTTTTTATAATGTGGTGTTTTGCTTAACCACAAAATCATCGGCAAATCACTTTCCTTAAGTTTAGCTACTTCTAGCCCTCTTAAAAAGATTAGAGATGTGTTTAAACTTGAATATTCCTTAGATCTTTGAAGATTGAAAGTGAATTAGAGCTTAACCCCCTCTTCCGACTTTTCGAACACCAGAGGGTTTTTGTTTATTGTTTTTATTGGTAATTTTATGTTTTCCCTCTTTTTTATTATTTGAGTTTTTTTGTCTACTATTTCCAAAAAATTTGCTTGACATATCGTGTTGTTTTTCGTGCTACTAATTTGTTTCTTCTGTACTAGATTTTTCGGCGTCTGACAGTTCGCGCTGAT
The DNA here is from genome assembly GCA_964008075.1 of uncultured Flavobacteriaceae bacterium. Lineage (GTDB taxonomy): Bacteria > Bacteroidota > Bacteroidia > Flavobacteriales > Flavobacteriaceae > UBA724. Next base: position 9,651 of record CAXGAP010000037.1, on the reverse strand, counting down.
AAACACATCCTTTTTTAACTTTTCCATCGACAATCATCAGATCAACTACACGCCCAACAGTAGATACAGAGTCTTCGTCTTTGCTGTAGCTTACTGTGCTATGGCTTCGTATAGAATGATTCCGCTCAGCACAAGATAGGCAAATGCTGGCAATATGTCCGAAATATTGTCTTTAACATTGATGCGAACACCTATTGCAACCAACATCATCAAGCCCAAAAAAGAAGACGACAACACAAGTATAATGTTCCACTCAAGTCCAAAAATCAACGCTACTCCACCAATAAGCTGACAGCTTGCAATTGCCTTTCGCTCCTTCTTCAGGTTCCACCTCTGAAACTCTGACTTCATGCGCTTAGATATAAAGGAGTTGACCCCATACACAATAAAAGATAGGCCTGTAAAAAGAACCAGGATCAAAAAGTAATCTACCATTTATATAACGCCATAGTGAAACAGCGCAATAAATAGCGACATCAGTAAAAACACCAAAGAAGGCAGGCGTTGCACCAATGGGTTTTTAATCCGAAAGTGAGATAGCTGTGCAGCAAACATAAAAACAGCCATAGATATCGCTGCGTAAAACGTAAGCTCCTCATAGCAAATCCCTGTCAGCAACATTGTTGAGGTGGCAATTTTTGATGCGCCTACAAAGTTTCTAAACAGATCGGAATAACCAAACTGCTGAAACTCGGTAATCACGTTGTGGTATCTAAATACCCAGACAATCAAAACCGAAACAGCAACAACAACTTGAAATAATAGTGAGATATACTCCATAACTCTATGTTTTGTTTAAAGTTACAAAAATCAAAAGAACATACGCCAACAGCTCGGCTGTGGAATGAAAGTTTACTGGTTTATTCGTCTTTTACCTTCATTACTACTGCTTTGATTGCTTTTTGAACGAAGAAGAGGGGATGTGCTCAAAAATATGCTTGGTTTATCGCCCAGAAACAGCGAAAAAGGGTTGATATGAGCACTTTATTTGATGCGCTCAACGATCTCTACCACAATCGCAACCCCTACACAAAGTGCAATACTCGCTAAAAAGACTCCTCCAACTCCCATAGGTCAAAGATACTGCATTTCCAGTTATAATTCCTATCATATGACAGCTCTTTTTTCTATATTTACATTCTTACAAAACATTATTTTATGTCATTCGCCAAAAAGCAAAACATCATATTTTACATTGCCCTAACGCTTGCTGTTTTTCAGCTCATTCAATACCTCATTAGCGGAAGTATTTTTTCTACTCTTCTTGCTGGGTTAGTTCCCTTTTGGCTGTGGTCTACTCGAAAAAAGATTTTGGCTGATTTGGAGATCAGTGGGTTTGATCAAGTGATGTCTTATCTGGTGGTGGTCTATGCTGCTTTTGCTGGACTTATTGCCTTGCTGGTGTTTGTCTTTTGGTTGATGTATGCTAGTATCGACCCTGCAATAATTGAGGCTGCTTTGGCAGACAACCCCGCTATAAATGACCTCAATGAAGATCAACTACTGGCTCTTGATCAGGTCATGGAAAACCTTCCGTCTCTTCTTCCTTTGTTGTGGGTGTTTCTAGGGCTACAGTCTTTTTCATATCTCTACTACGGAATCGGGGTGGTGCGAAAGGGGTCCTCTAATGACTAGTCTGCTTTCTTAAAAGGAATCTCTGGGTGATAGATTTCTGTCACCATCTGTTCAAGATTTTTTTCAAAAACATCCAAATCGGTGGTGTCAAGATCAGTGCGTTTTGTGGGTGTGCCTAAGTTAAGATATAACACACCTCTGCTCATGTTTTTAACAGAAATTACCCCTGCCTTAAATGGGTTACTTTGGTTGTCTTCAGCCCATAGCATACTGTAAAACATCACCTGAAATGCCTTGCTGAAAGCTGCGTCAGACAAGCAGTCTGTAATCTCTTTAGGGCTAAGTTCTTTTGGCTCTGTTTTGCCTGTTTTATAATCCAAAATTCGCAAGACACCGTCTTTTCGGTCAATCCGATCGATCACCCCGCGAAAGGAGATGGGGTGTTTAATTCCTGCATAAGTACGAGTGATTTTTAGATGCTCCTCCAAGCCCAACAACTCTATGGTTGACCCACCAACAATATCTTTTGTGTCTGCTTCTATCACTCGTTTAATGCTATGGGCAGACGCTGTGAAAATCAAGAGATTTTTACCTGTTTTATGACTGCCCCTCCCTAATTTGTTTTCAAAATGCTTAATCAAAACTTTCTTGTGGTCCTTTTGCATTTTTTCTAAACCATCAACTGTTAGGTGTTTCCTAACATAAGGCTTATAAAGCTCCTCTAAAGCATTATGAATTGCTGTTCCGATAGATTGATAGGTCATCGATTCTTCGAGTTCTTCTGTCTCCGAAATAAGCAAAACAGAATTGTTATAAAACCGGATTGGGTCTGCAATATAGTTTGATAGTGATGTCGCCGACAAACCCTTTTCTCCCATCTTCTCCAAGCGCTTTAATAAGCTTTCTGTTTTTGGTATGCTGATTGAAGTGTTGGGCGTGGCATTAAGTGCTATCTTTTGGGTGTAAAAAGAAATGTTGTGATTCTCAGGGTCATGGAATGCCCACTGTCGCACAAAGCGACTCATCTCTCCTCCACCAAGCCCTTCGACTTGTCCATCATATAGGATATAAACTTTTTTGGCGCGATACATCAAGCGAAAAAAATGGTATGAAAAAATGGCGTTCTTTTCATCTCTGGTTGGAAGCCCAAACTGTTTTTTCATGTCATAAGGTATCCACGAATCATCGATAGATTTTGCAGGTAGTATACCTTCATTTGCTTGTGTGAGGATTACAGTATCAAAATCTAGTAAACGCGTTTCAAGCATTCCCATAATCTGCAATCCCTCAAGTGGCTCGCCCGAAAATGGCAGTTTTTGGGCCCCTATTTGTGCATTATAAATGGCTCGCAATTCACTGGTTTTTGTAATAAACGAATGTGTTCGCAACTGATGATCTAACTGATAGAAAAGTGTTAGAAATAAATGGATTGACTCTAGTTGCTGGCTATCGTTTGTGTCGGGAATCGTCAACAACATGTGAAGGAGTTTGCATATCGATTCTACTGCTTGTTTTGGGTTGTGCCACAATGAAAATAAAAAGCCGAAATCGTTTGCAAGCTTTGCCTCCTGCAGTTGTTTTACTTTCAAAAACCTCTGATTTTTTTGAATGAGCGCCTGAACAAGTGCTGTTGGGTCATTTAGTCCCTCTTTTTTGCAATATGTTCGAATTAGCTTGTGTGAAAATATTTGTTCCACTGCTTTATAATAAAATCCTTTGGGTGTGTGAGTCATGTGCATATCAAACAATGCCTCAATCACAATAGAAATAGATTGATGTTTAAGTGGTGTTCCCATGGTTATATTAAGCTTTGACACTTCTGGTGGAAGGGCGTGTAAAATGGGGTTAAGAAGCAGCTCGTCGGGTAACACAACAGCAACGCGTTCCCATCGAGGGTTTGATGATGAAATGTCTTTGAGAATACTCCCTACCTGCTTTGCTTGCGCAATTCGTCCCGAGGTTTCTATGATTTCAACAACTTTTTCATTTAAAAATGAATTGTGGAGGCCTAGAAATGGTTGGTTTTGATAGTAAGGCCATTGCTTGTATTTGTTCAGATACAACCCCGATAATTCTTGGGTGTTGCTTAAAAAATACTCGTCTGCATCCCAATATATTTTGCCTCTGTTTTGGGCCAAAATAGATTGAAATAAAGCCGACTCGCTCTCTGTCAGTGCATTAAATCCACAAATTATAAAGGTTTTTTTTGGATGTGCAACAAGAAACACCTCTAAATTACGTACCGCTTCGCGGCAAATCATCCCTGAAGTGCCATGGCCTTTTTGCAACAAAGCAGAAGAAAAAGAACCGTAAATTTTTGACAGTTTTTTCCAGAATCCGATATATTTCTGAACAAGATCATTTTCATCTGCTCCCCATGCTTTTACTTCTTGCATTCCCACAAGCAAACCAAACACCTCCTGGCGATCTAAAAGGTTCCTGTCAATTGCATCCAAATCCCCTAACAAGGTCTCTCCCCAAGCTAAAAAACTGACAAAGTCGTCTTTGTCGTTTGAATCAACATGCTGACAGTAACTATAATAAAGGGTAAAGAGAAGTTCGATTTTTGGGGGGGCTTCCATGTTTGAGAGACTGCGAACAAATGAATCAATATCTAAAATTTCTGGAGCTATCGTTGGTTCCTCGAGCTGTGATATAATGGTTTGAGTTAAGTGAAGGGCTGATCGTTTGTTGGGCACAATAAAACACGTCTCTTCCCAGTTGGGAGTAGAAATCGAACGTACAACTTCGTGTAAAAAGCTATTGTTCATAGAGCCATAAAAATAAAAAAACGCAGTGAGTGCACTGCGTTTTTTTGTTTGAATTTTTTGTAATTATTCTTTATTCCACTGTAAAATCGACCCGTCGGTTTTGCGCTCGCCCCTCTGAAGTTTTATTATCACCCAGCGGTTGTGATGATCCATAACCTACAACGCTTAGACGATCGGGGTTAATTCCAGCTTTAATGAGGTAGTCCAATACTTGACTCGCTCTAAGCTCCGAAAGCGGTATGTTGATCTGATCATTTCCTGTTGAATCTGCATGCCCTTCAATGATGATTGTTGCATCACTATTCGAATCAATAATGCGGAATGCTTCTGCAAGCTGTTCTTCAAAGGCAGCATCAATTTCGAATGAATCCGATTCAAACTGAACTGATAACTCTTCAAGGCCTTCAAGTGGATACTCTGGACATCCTACATTTGTTGCTGTACCAGAAACGTCTGGGCAATTGTCATCTTTGTCAAGGACACCATCACCATCACGGTCTGACCATGGACAACCATTGTTTTCAACAGGACCAAATTCTTCTGGACAGTTGTCATCTTTATCGGCAACACCGTCTTCATCTGCGTCTGGGCAACCTTCTAACGCTGCAAGGCCAGCAACTTCTGGACATTTATCGTCTTTGTCAGCAACAGAATCCCCATCCATGTCTGGACAACCTGCAAGTGATGGTAAACCAGGGACGTCTGGGCAATTGTCTTCATTGTTTCGAACGCCGTCGCCATCGTCGTCTGGACAACCATTGAGCTCTGGTAAACCAGGAGTATCGACACAAGCATCAACATCATCTTTTACTCCGTCTCTATCTCTATCTCCATTACCAAATGCATAACTAAATCCAAAAATTAGCTGATTGACATAGTCTCCACTTGTCTTTGATTTGTCAAATAATTTATTGACATCCTTTGAAAACACTTTACGGTTTGCTTTAAGGGTAAGCCCAAAACTTTGATCAAACATATACGTTAATCCAACACCTAAATTGGCCGTTGTATGGTCAAAATCATTGATGTTAGTGTAACCAGCCCCAAACATGACCGTGGGGTGTAGGTTTCCAGTGTCAATAAATGTGGTGGATGAGAATGATAATCCTCCGTCAATACTATAGTATAGGTCTGGATTTTCAGAGGGGTTTAGTGAAATTCTATCCACTTGATTGAGTGATCCGCCAACGTAAAAAGAAATCCCCTTTCCCAAATAACGTGATAATTCTAAATAGGATAAATATTTTGAGAAATTAATTTTGTTGTCAAACTGTAGGCCATCATTTCCGGTCTGATACTGAATGCCTTGTCTTTCATAAAACTCAACTGCATTTGCTCCGAGTGTTATTTGCCATGGGTTAACTTCTGTTTGGGCTTGTAAGCTATATATTTGACATGACACAATCGCTATAAGTAGTGTTAATATTTTCATGTTTTAAATTTTGTTAAAGTAAAATTAATAAATATGTTTTAAAGAGATAGTTTTGCCAATATAAACAATTGTTTTTTTCTTGACGATGTAGCCTATTTTCTCTAATAATGACGCATATTTATTCAGTTGATCCTCGTGCGCTGGTCTGGGTTTTCCTGTTTTGTAATCTAAGATGGCCGCCTCTTTGTTGGGTAGCACAACAAAACAGTCTGGACGTAACGGTATGCCTTCTTTAGCCAAGAGTGTTCTCTCGTTATATTGAGTGCCTTTTGAATTAAAAAAAAGCTCTAGTTCATTGTGATTAACCAACTCATTAATGAGTTTTGTGAGCTCATCAACCTGATCTATGTTAATATCCCCTTGGCTATATGCGTGTTGAATCGCATCCTCTACATCTGTTTTTACATAAATTCTAGACATGATTTCATGAAATACATAACCAAAATCAACTGCGTTATCTTTATTTTTTGATTGCTGGCTTTTACGAATTGTAGTGGCAACGCTTACGTTTGTAATCCATCTTGTTGCTTTTGTGGGTTTTGATTCTGCCGAAACCCTTTGGCTTGTTGTGAGTTTTCCACTTATAAATTGATTCTCCTTTTGTTTTGCTAAATCATTTTTATTCACAAAATCCCAGAACAAATCTGCATAACTCTTGCTGTTGTTGAGTTGAGAATGACTAATTATATGCAATTCGTTCTCAGGACGAGTCATGGCCACATATAAGGTGTTGAATGCGTCGAGTGCTTGGGTTTCTTTAAATAACTCATAAATGGTGTGGTTTCTGTCGCTCGTTTCTGAAAAGCCTTTGTTGAGCGCAACGAGAAGAAAAGAGAAGCCTGCAAACTCATCCTGTGGGACATCTATCCAATGTATAGCAGGTCTGCTGCTGATTATTTTTGTCTCAGCAAAAGGAAAAATAACTACAGGAAACTCCAACCCCTTCGCTCTATGGATGGTCATAACTTCAACTGCATTATTTTTAGAAGTTAAACGAACCGATCGCTTGTCTTTTATCATTTCCCAATGAGACAAAAATCCTTTATCGTCTTTCGCTGAACTTCTTGTAAACTCTATTATCTCCTCTAAAAATCCTGACATATAAGGGCATAAAGCTGTTGCCATATCGAAAGCATCAATTGTATATTCCACAGCTTCATAGATACCTTTTTGTAAGAATCTTTCAAAAGAAAAGTCATGTTGATTCCCATTGATTTGTTTGATAAACTGATGGGTTGGTTTTTTTAACCCCTCACGATCCCAAACAAATGAGTCCTGATTGTCTGGGTGGAAATAATCCAAAATCACTTTCCGCGCCTCCTCATTATTTTGATTGATACGAAGTTGAAGCCAGCTCAACAATACATTTACTTTTTTACTTTGAGAAAGCAGTAACGTTTCTGCAGAAATCACATCTATCTTTTGTTGTGCGAGATATTCTGTTATCAAAACTCCTTGTTGGCGTGTTCGCACGAGAATGCAAATTTCATTTCGCTTATACTTTCTGTTTTCACAATCAATCAGCTGTTGATGTATGGCTTCCAAATAATTTGGCGCTCGTTCTTCTGTTGTGTCTCCCTCAACAAAAGTAAAAGTAACTGCACCTCCAGGGTTGTTGTTGGTCTCTTGGTCAGCGCTCTTTTTAAATAGGTTTTGATAGTCTGGTGACGACAATTCAGCCGCCAATTCCTTGAAAAATGTATTGTTGGTTTTGACTATCGTATCTTGGCTTCGATAGTTTTTTGGGAGTCTAATCACTTCTGGATCAATTGGAAATGGCGTTACTCCTTTGGTAAGATCAATAAACTGTTCAGGATAGCCACCACGCCAACGATAAATCGACTGCTTAGCGTCTCCTACAAGAAGAATCGAGCTGTCTGTGCTTGATATCGCGTTATCTAATAGCGGAATAAGGTTTTTCCATTGCAAATGGGAAGTGTCCTGAAATTCATCTATAAATATTTGCCTGTATTTGATGCCCAATCGTTCATAAACAAAAGGTGTTGGGAGTTCGCTAATCGTCTCAAACAACAAGGGGTTAAAGCTGCTCAGCAGTCTTTTGTCTTGATTTTTTTGTAGGTCTTGAGCTGTTTTGTAAATCGCATGAAGAGTAGAAAACGGCACACGTTGTTTGTCGATCAGCCGAAGAAGGTTTAGGGTTTTCTGTTGAATTGTAACAACTTCAATCCATTGGTCAACATCTCCTTGCATGCTGGCTAAAGCAGACCGCTCTGACTGGCTGGCTGATTTTTTTAAGATTTGATTGTTTTCGTTCAACGACAATAATCGCTTGCTTGGAATAGATGTCGGGTTAATCGATTGACCTTTTTGCAATTGTTTGATAAGCTCCTTGTAAGAAAAAGACCCTTCCTCAATTCTCGAATTTATCACTTTCTTGTACAGCTGCTCAGATCCTTTATTCATCGCTTCAACACAAGATGTTTTTTGGATTTGTATTTTTTTCTGAAGAGTCAAAAAATCATTCCAGCTTTTATCATTCATTTGACGCAATTGATTGTAATGATTTTCATTATAAACCAAAGGCGCTATATTGTTTAAATCAACGCTCACATCCCACGATTTGTTGTCGCTGGCTTTTTGTATAACAAAATCTGTCAAAATTTTAGTCTGTTGTTTGTTTTCACCTGTTTGTTCAATCAATAAGTCCACAGCTTGTTCTAGGAGCAAATCTGTTTCCAATATAACTTCAAAGGTTGAGCTTAGTCCTAAATCCCTTGCAAAAGTCCTAACAATTTGATGGGTTAAACTATCGATTGTGGTGATCGAAAAACTCCCGTAGTTTTGAAGAATATGGTGAAGTGCTTTAGCTGCGCGTTGATGAACGTCTTCTTTATCAGCCCCACATAGTTTGACAATTTCTTGAAACATATCTGTTGGTTCAAGCAAAATTTTCTTTGACGAAAACTCTTTTAGCTGTGTCAGCACACGAGTTTTCAGCTCATAAGCAGCCTTGTTTGTAAATGTAATCGCCAAAATAGACTGGTAGTTTTCTGGGCGATTTGTGTGAAGGGCTGCTTGCAAATAGCTACGAACAAGAGAATATGTTTTTCCAGATCCTGCCGATGCATCATAGATAATAAATGATGGGGGTGAGTTTAATTTTAAAGCTTGTGTGGTCTTCATGACAATTGCTTAATATTACATAAATTTGTTGTTCATCACAAATAAAAAATTATGTCTTTCGAATTACCAAAACTTCATTATTCTTATAGCTCCCTAGAGCCTCATATTGATGCCCGCACAATGGAGATTCACCACACCAAACATCACGCTGGCTATACTGCCAAGTTGAACGCTGCTATTGCAGACACCCCTCTTAATCAACATTCAATTGAAGAGATTCTCTGCAATTTAGACATGAGCAATGCTGCTGTTCGAAACAATGGGGGTGGTTTTTACAATCATTGTTTGTTTTGGCAGGTGATGAGTCCTGACGCAAACACCCTTTCTGGTGTCTTGGCCGAAGCGATTGATCGTTCGTTTGGTTCGTTTGACCAGTTTAAAGTAGCGTTTAGTGCTGCTGCGGCAACACAATTTGGGTCAGGTTGGGCTTGGTTGTGTGCAAAAAAAGGCGGTGGTTTAGAAGTTTGTTCTACACCCAATCAAGACAATCCACTTATGCCTGGTGTTGGTGGTGATGGAGCCCCCATACTTGGTCTTGATGTTTGGGAACACGCATATTATCTCAATTATCAAAACCGAAGACCAGATTATATAGATGCTTTTTTTAATGTAATCGACTGGAAAGTGGTCGCTGAAAATTTTCAGGCTGTAGCGTAAGTAACACTTATAAATGTAAATAAAAAAGGAGGAAAGACTCCTCCTTTTTTGCCCCAAATCTTACCATGAACT
>CAXGAP010000036.1:0-12165 GCA_964008075.1 uncultured Flavobacteriaceae bacterium | reverse complement strand
GGACCATGCAACACTTTATTGATACCTTTGTCGAGGGAAATGCAGATGCGGCTCTGGCAGCAAGCGTTTTTCACTTTAAAGAAATTAGTATTCCAGAACTAAAAAACGAATTGCGATTACATAAAATACCAATGCGATGACAATCGATTTCAGCAAAAAGACAAACGGACTTGTTCCTGCCATCGTTCAAGACGCAAATACAAAATGTGTATTGATGTTGGGTTATATGAACCATGAAGCCGTAACCAAAACAAAAGAAACGCAACAAGTCACTTTTTTTAGTCGTTCCAAAAACCGCCTTTGGACAAAAGGGGAGGAGAGTGGTCATGTATTGACTCTGGTTGATATAACAGTAGACTGTGATCGTGATGCCCTATTAATTCAGGCCCTGCCCAAAGGCCCAACTTGTCATAAGGGAGGTGATACGTGCTGGGGCGAAACAAATACACCCAGCTATGGGTTTTTGACAACTTTGGAAGAGGTAATTACGGATAGAAAAAACAATCCTTCTGACAACAGCTATGTGGCAAGCTTGTTTGCCAAAGGTATCAATAAGATTGCGCAAAAAGTAGGGGAAGAAGCCGTGGAAACCGTCATTGAAGCCAAAGACACCAATTCCGATTTGTTTTTAAACGAAAGTGCAGACTTGCTGTTTCACTTTATGATCTTGTTGCAAGCCAAAGGACATACCTTTTCCGATGTAGTTCGCATACTTGAGGATCGACAAAATGTATAGCATTATTTCTAGCGAGCAATCAAACCGATTTGGAACAATAAAAAAAAGAAAAGTAGTTGAACAGAGCTTGGTTTTAAGAATTGGTTATATTAAAAATACGTATTTTTATGGGTTATCATTACTTTTTAAATGCAATTGCCGACAGACATCTTCTCTTTTTTTTCAGATTTGCAACAAAACAACAATCGGGATTGGTTTGCTGAGCATAAACCAAGGTTTAAATCTCTCGAAACAGAAGTAAAGAACTTTGGAGAGCAATTGAAAGACAAACTCAATCAACACGACAGTATCGATCGGTTTAAGTTATTTCGGGTTTATAGGGATTTGCGTTTTTCTAAAGATAAAACCCCTTACAAAACTCATTTCGGACTCACATGGCACCGCACAAAGCCACAATGCAGAGGGGGATACTATTTGCATTTATCACCAGGGAAAAACTTTTTGGCGTGTGGATTTTGGGCACCCAACCCAGCAGATTTAAAGCGCATCCGACTAGAGATCGATATCGACGGTGAGTTGTATCGCACCATCCTTAATAATAAGTCTTTTCGCAGTGTATGGGGTGAATTGGAGGGTGAGGCAGTCAAAACAGCTCCAAAAGGTTATGCCAAAGACCATCCACAAATTGATTTGTTGCGTTTTAAGCAGCATATTTTTACGATCGACTACCCAGACGAGGATGTTTGCCAACCTGACTTTATTGAACGTACAGACATCGCCCTACAAGCTATACGACCTTTTGTGGACTATATGAGCGAGGTGCTGACCACCAATGCAGACGGGGAGAGTTTGGTGTAGAGGTTTTTAAGTTTTAAAGTGATAAAAAAATTTACCCAACCTTAGACAATGTCCCTGGAACCAACAACTGCAATTGGTCTTGCAGACGTGTGATCACTAAGTTCATCATCCGTTTGTTGAGTTTAGATGAATTTTGGGTGTAAGTCGTGTATTCTTCCATTGTAAACTGACCAATGATCAGGCCTTTGAGCGCATTGCGAAACTTTTGATCTTTATGTATAGCATTCTCGATATACGATATTTGCTTGTCAACCGGAATATCAAAAAACACGCCCTTGTGTTTGGTGGCATAATTGACAAAAGAGGCGAGGAGTAGGGGGTTTTGCAACTTTAAAACTGGTCGTAGCGTAGAGTTTTGAAAGCGCTCTTCTGCAGACATAGTCTCAAAGGTTTGATGCTTTTTGATTTGAGGACGAATGCGAAGGATATCATTGTGGCGATCGTTCATTGTCTTGGCTTAATTATATAAATTTACAAACCTAAAGTGTATCTAAAACCAACCCAAAAAACGCTTCATCAACAATATTATTAACAATCAATAGCCAAGAGCTGTATTATCACCTCGTGGATCTGCACCTCCTTCTAAACTACCGTCAGGGAGTACCAAAATACAATCCATTCGACCAATTTTATCTTTTATTCGCAATTGGTGTCCAAGCTGTTCTAAATCGGTTTGCACATCCTCGGTCAAGGCATCAGTTTCGACTAGAATTTCGTCAGGGTACCATTGATGATGTACCCGTTTGGCGTTTACGGCCTCTTGCATTCCCATCCCATGATCAATCACATTGAGTAGGGTTTGATATACGCTTGTGATGATGGTGGAACCTCCTGGAGTTCCCACTACCATTTTAAGTTGGTCTTTGTAGGTAACAATGGTTGGTGTCATCGAACTGAGCATGCGTTTGTGAGGCGCTATGGCATTGGCTTCGCCGCCTATCAATCCAAACTGATTTGGCGAGCCGGGCTTGCTGCTAAAGTCATCCATTTCATTGTTTAAAAAAAAACCAGCCCCTTTTACCATGACTTTGTTACCAAACGAACTGTTGAGTGTAGTGGTAATTGCCACAGCATTCCCATTCGCATCTACTACAGAGAGGTGTGTGGTTTCTGGGCTTTCTGAGGGTGGTATTTCACCTGATGAAACCAATACGGAAGGGGTAGCTTTATCAAATGAGATTCCGACATAACGCTGCTGATTATATAAAGAATCTAGCAATTGCTCAATAGGAATATCTATAAAATCTGGATCACCCAGATAGGTCGCACGGTCAGCATATACTCGTCGTTCGAGCTCAGCCATCAAATGTATGGTTTTGTGGGTGTTATGGCCCCAATCCGCTATTGGGTAGCCCTCGGTGCCTTGTAGGAGTTGAATCAAGGCAACCCCGCCGCTTGAAGGAGGAGCCATACTGATTATTTGATGTTTACGGTAATAACCAGTAATGGGTTTTCGCCATACGCTTTGGTAGTTTTTTAAATCAGCATGTGAAATCAGTCCATTCCCACTTTGCATTTCAGCTACGATTTGATCTGCTACTATTCCTTCGTAAAAGCCATTACGACCTTCGCTTAGAATGTGTTTTAAGGTCTGAACGAGATCTGGTTGCTTAATGGTATCACCGGCTTTCCAGATCTGATCGCTGTGATATGGAGTTGACCAGCGATTGTATATTTGGAATTCTTCTTGTTCGGTGTTTAAAAGTTCAGCAGCCAAAGGGGTTAAAGCATATCCTTTGTGAGCCATTTCTATAGACGGTTTGATCAGTTCAGCCATGGGCAGTGTACCATATTTTTGATGAAGGGCAAACATCCCATCAACAGCCCCAGGCACACCACTAGCCATATGCCCATGGGTACTATGTAGATCATACAACTGACCTTCTGCATTCAAATACATGTCACGATGTGCTAATGCAGGTGCTTTTTCTCTAAAATCTAAAGAATTTATTGTACCATCATTCATACGAATTACAGCAAACCCACCGCCGCCAATATTACCTGCCTGAGGATAAACGACTGCCAAAGCAAAATGCGTGGCGATCGCAGCATCAATCGCATTTCCGCCATTAATCATAATATCAAGGCCAACAGAAGATGCCAATGGATGGGCTGATGAAACCATGGCATGTATTGCAATCACACCAGAATTTGAAATAGATTGATTATGATTGGTACAGCTCACTACAACTGCAATATATAAGATCAAACGTTGGAGTTGCTTCATAAAATTTTATTTGATAAAATAAATATACTTTTAATTTATCTATACCTTTTTATACTATAATATATATTATGTTAAATTGTTAGATTTGAATTCATAATAATATGCCCTACATTTGTTATTAATCACAAATAATATAGGAAATTTGTGTTATATATAACGTTATGAATATAGGTGTACCAAAAGAAATTAAGAACAACGAGTTTCGTGTCGGTATTACACCAAAAGCCGTTAAAACTCTTGTTTCACATGGCCATTTTGTGAGTGTTGAGAACAACGCGGGTATAGGAAGTGGATTCTCCAATGATGATTACAAAAAAGCTGGTGCTACAATAGCAGCAAACCCAAAAGATGTCTATCAAATTGCAGATATGATCATCAAGGTTAAAGAGCCCCTAGCCGAGGAATATGAGCTCATTCAAGAAGGCCAGTTGGTATATACATTTTTTCATTTCGCTTCCTCTGAGGTATTAACCAAGGCCATGATCGACCGTAAAGCTGTCTGTTTGGCTTATGAAACAATTACAGACGATCAAGGAAATCTTCCCCTACTCACACCCATGTCTGAGGTTGCTGGCCGTTTGGCGAGCCAACAAGGTGCAAAGTATTTAGAAAGTCCGCAAGGTGGATTAGGCGTTCTTATGGGTGGTGTTACAGGCGTTTCTGCTGCGGATGTTATGATACTGGGCGGTGGTGTTGTTGGTACCCAAGCTGCTTTAGTAGCTGCTGGAATGGGTGCTGATGTGACAATTTATGATATCAACCCAAAAAGGATTAAGGAACTTCAAGTAATGATGCAAGACAACGTTAAAATATATTTGTTCTCATCAGATGCGATTGAAAAACATCTTTCCAAAGCCCACATGGTTATTGGAGCAGTGCTTGTACCTGGTGCCAAAGCGCCCAAGCTAATCACTCGAAAACAACTCCGTATCATGCAAAAAGGAGCCGTTTTGGTTGATGTTGCAGTCGATCAAGGCGGCTGTTTTGAAACCACAAAAGCAACGACCCATGAAAATCCGACATATGTTGTGGATAATGTCCTACACTATGCGGTTGCAAATATGCCTGGTGCTGTTCCTCAAACTTCGACAAAAGCTCTGACAAACGCGACCATTGATTATGCCGTTGCACTCGCCAATCACGGTTGGCAATCTGCTTGTAAACAGCACCCTCATTTGGCAAATGGACTTAATATTGCGCTTGGTAAAGTGATTCATAACTCTGTCGCTGAGGCTTTCTCCCTACCCTTTACTAGCGTTCAAGAAATATTGTAATTGGAATTGTTTAATTTTGTATAAATCGCAAACATGAAAAAAATTCCGTCAGTTGATTTACGTGATTTCCTAGGTGATGACACAAATAAGCGTAAAGAATTTATTAAACATATCGGAAAGGCATATGAAGATATTGGTTTTGTTGCATTAAAAGGCCATTTTCTTGAAAAAGATTTGGTTGATGAACTCTATACGCAAGTTCGTGTTTTTTTTAGTCTTTCCTATGAAACCAAGTCCAAGTATGAAATTCAAGGCCTTGCTGGCCAACGTGGCTATACCTCATTTGGAAAAGAACACGCCAAAGGTCGAACTACTGGAGATTTAAAGGAGTTTTTTCATTTTGGGCAACACGAGCCACCAGCCAACGGAGAAGAATATCCAGATAATGTATTTGTTGATGAGAGTCCTGCATTCAATGCTGTTGGACAAAAAACATTTTCAGCGTTGGAAAGAACAGGATGCTTTGTTTTGCGAGCATTGGCTATTCATCTCGGTTTAGATGAACTGTATTTTGATCCATTTGTCATAGGTGGAAATAGCATTCTCAGAGCCATACACTACCCACCCATTACTGAAGAACCTAAAAATGCCGAACGGGCTGCTGCTCATGGCGATATCAATCTCATAACTCTACTTATGGGTGCGCAAGGACGTGGATTGCAAGTGCAAAACCACCACGGTGAATGGATTGATGCCATTGCGGAAGAAGACGAACTTGTTATTAATGTTGGAGATATGTTAGCAAGACACACCAACAACAAACTAAAATCAACAATCCATCGTGTGGTCAATCCCCCGAAATCCGCTTGGCATAGCTCACGATATTCGATTCCTTTTTTTATGCATCCTGTTTCAAATATGAAACTCAATGTACTCCCCCATTGTATTGACGATGAGCACCCCAAACAGTTTGCTGATATCACAGCGGGAGAATTTTTAGAAGAACGTCTACGCGATTTGGGATTGAGAAAGTAATCATGGCAAAGCTCAATAGTCTATCTGATTTAAAGTCTCTGTTCCCAGAGGCGGAAGGAGCCTATCAACCCGAAATACAACCAAAAAAACAACAGTTAGAGGCGCATTTTAGCAACAAAGGGCGTGGCGGGAAAACAGTAACCATTATTAAAGGATTTAACGGAAGTCCTGAAAAGCTAAAAGCTCTAGAGAAAGAACTAAAATCGCTATGTGCAGTTGGTGGAAGCGTCAAAGATGGAGATATTTTGATTCAAGGCAATTATCGCGACAAAATTACAGCTCATTTGCAAAAACAAGGCCACCAAGTGAAACGAGTAGGCGGATGAACGAAGCAGAACTTATTCTCAACGATGATGGTTCGATATACCATTTAGGAATTCGAACTGAACATTGTGCGCCTCTCATTATAACTGTTGGTGACCCAGGACGAGTTCAGACAGTATCACAGTTTTTTGATCAAATTGATTTTAAGCATCAAAATAGAGAAATCTGCATACATACAGGAATTTTGGGGAACCGTCCAATAAGTGTGATTTCAACGGGGATGGGAACAGACAATATCGATATCGTTTTTAATGAACTTGATGCCTTATTTACGCTCGATCTCAAGACTAGAAAACCTCTCGACTCCCCCACCCCTTTGACTTTTATTCGACTGGGAACTTCAGGCTCTATCCAAGCCGATATTGAGATCAATAGCTTGGTCGTTGCCCATGCAGCAATCGGTTTTGATAACCTCATGCATTATTACGATTCCAATATGTGTGACCATCCAACTGCGGTTTCAATTTACAAGCATTTGGGAATACCCAAAAAAATGAATCACCCCTACTATGTGAAAGGTGACCCAAAACTCGTTAAAGACTGTTTAAAACTTGGCATACAGAAAGGAACTACCGCAACCAATCCTGGTTTCTACGCCCCACAAGGACGACACTTGCGAACAAAAAATATACTTTCTTATAACATTGAAAATTTAATTAGTTTTAACAATAATAATTGTTTGATTACCAACTTCGATATGGAGACTGCAGGGATGTACGGCTTAAGTCAGGTCTTGGGCCATAGAGCAATTTCAATTTCTGCCATTCTAGCCAACCGTTATTACGGTACGTTTTCTGATCAACCCGATCAAACTATCCACAATATGATAGATTTGGTCACAAAAGCAATTAAAGCAGGATCGTTCACTTGAACGTTTAAGAATTTGTTTCTTTAGTGACAATGCAAGGGTCCAGTCCTGACTGGTTTGTGGCTGTATTAAACATAAATCTATTAGATGAAAACAACGAGTTTGTTTTAGAAAAACCATTGTTCGAAATGTTTATGATGCTGGAACTGAGGATGGAAACACCTTCTCGTTCAATAATGCAGAGTTCCAACCTGAGTATCCAATTCCAAGAATCACGCAGCCACCTCTTGGAGATGGCACAAATGTTAAAGCATCTCTATGTACAGTAACTTTCACAAAGCAATAACTACCAATGGATTGGTGTTTTTCCTTTGCTTATAAGGTGGGTATTCGCTTGACTAAAGTGACGATTTCCAAACCAAAGGCCACGATTTGCACTCAGAGGTGATGGGTGTCCTGAACTAAGGACAAGATGTTTATCGCGATCAATTCGTTTGCCTTTTTGTTTTGCATAATTGCCCCAAAGCAAGAAAACAATATGATCACATTGGGTTGAAATTACATCAATAACAGCATCTGTAAATTGCTCCCAACCTTTGTTTTGATGACTTCCCGCCCGACCTGCCTCTACGGTCAATGTTGCGTTGAGCAGCAAAACCCCTTGTGACGCCCAAGATGTTAAAGAACCGCTATTGGGATAACCCTTTCCAATATCGCTTTCAAGCTCTTTAAAAATATTGATTAGCGATGGTGGATGTGCAACTCCTTCTGGGACTGAAAAACTCAACCCATGTGCCTGACCTGCGCCATGGTAAGGATCTTGACCTAGGATCACAACACGAATTTGTGATAGTGGACAAGAATCAAGAGCATTAAAAATGAGATGCGCAGGCGGATAAACCAAAGCCGTTTGATACGCCTCACGAACAAAGTCGGTCAGCTCCGAAAAGTATGGTTTTGAAAACTCTTCTGTTAGTGCGGCTTTCCAAGATGGTTCTATTTTAACATTCATGAAAAAAAAAGCTAGTTTTGCGTTTTCCGAAGGTAAGGAAATGATATGAAAAAGATTAGCGAAAAAAGTATAACTGACTTAGAGTTTGACATTGTTCTCGAACAAGCAGCTGCCCGTTGTGCAACTGAATTGGGAAAATCATCATTACTTGAACTTCGTCCGCATACTTCTTTGACACGTGTTCAAATTGAAATTGAACGAGTAAACGAGTATAACAGTTCTTTTACAAGCGAACACAATATCCCAAATCACGGATTTGAGTCTATCGACAAGGCATTGGGCTTGCTCTCTGTAGAAAATAGCAAAATCGAGATTGAGTTTTTTCAGCATATCGCTCATTTGTCCAAAACTGCACAAGCTCTACTTCGATTTTTTAAAAAGACAAAATCTTTTTTCCCACAACTTCACAAGTTCGGCCAAGATATCCCGATCGAAAAATCCATTCCTAAAGAAGTTGATCGTGTGATTGATCGCTTTGGAGAGGTTCGCAATCAGGCTTCTGATTCTTTGGCGGTAATCCGCAAACAGATGGATCATGTACGTGGTAAAATCAGTCAGAGCTTTGGATCAGCGATGAGTAAGTATCAGAGTTCAGGTTTTTTAGATGACATCAAGGAGACTGTTGTCTCAAACAGAAGGGTATTGGCCATAAAAGCGATGTACAGACGAAAAGTCAAAGGATCTCTATTAGGAAGTAGCAAAACAGGTAGTATTGTTTACATCGAGCCTCAAGCTGTGGTGCAGTATAGTCAGGAAATGGAAAACTTGACTTATGACGAAAAAGAAGAAATTGATCGCATCCTACGAGAGCTCACCAATTGGATGCGACCCCATGCGGAACTGCTTGCCAATTACCAACGCTACGCTACAGAGATTGATATGATTTGTGCCAAGTCTCTTTACGCTCAAGAAATGAATGGTGTGATGCCTAAATTGAATGACTCTTCAGACTTGGATATAAAGGATGCCTATCACCCCCTACTCTATTTATCGAACAAACAAAAAAAGCAAACCACTTATCCACAAACCATACACCTACATAACGAACTTCGCATTTTGGTAATTTCGGGCCCTAATGCAGGAGGGAAAAGTATCACTCTAAAGACGATTGGACTACTTCAGCTTATGCTACAAACGGGCTTTCTAGTCCCTGTACACCCCCAATCTCATATGTGTGTGTTTGAAAGCGTTCTAACAGACATTGGTGATAACCAATCGATTGAAAATGAATTGAGTACTTACAGCTACCGACTTAAAAACATGAATCGTTTTTTAAAGAAATGCAATGCGAAAAGTTTGTTGCTGATCGATGAATTTGGAACAGGGTCAGATCCTGAACTTGGAGGCGCATTAGCAGAAATCTTTTTGGAAGTTTTTTATGAAGAAAAAGCACTCGGTGTGATCACTACGCATTACACAAATCTAAAATTACTCGCTGATGAATTGCCCCATGCTGCAAATGCCAATATGCAGTTTGACCGAAACAAACTCTCCCCTACATACCGGCTAGTTACCGGAGAGGCAGGGAGTTCTTTTACTTTTGAAGTTGCGCAGAAGAACGGAATCCCATACAGTCTGATCAATCGAGCGAAAAAGAAAATTGAACGTGGAAAAGTCCGTTTTGATGCGACCCTTGCCAAAATGCAACGTGAGCGTTCTACAATGGCGAAAAACACCAAGGAATTACAAGACGAAGCCTTGAAGAGTAAAAAGCAAAATGAGAAATTAGAGTCCCTAAATGCAAAAGTCAAGGCGAAATTAGAGAGTTATCAAAGTCTTTTTGATCAGGATCAAAGAATGATTGTGTTGGGAAATAGGGTAAATGAACTCGCAGAGTCTTATCTTATAAACGGCAAAAAACGACCCTTAATTGCGGGTCTTTTACAGCTTGTCGAATTCGAAAACGCCAAACGAAAAAAACAATCTGCTGCTGTGATTCACAAGAAGAAATCAGAAAAGAAAAAACTAAAAGCTGAGGTTGAGGAAAAGATTGAAAAGGTTCGAGAAGAGAAAAAAGAAAAGCCAAAAGTAGAGGTTAAAAAACGTTCAAAAGTAAAATTACATATCGGTGATCACGTCCGTTTATTCGACGGTAAAGCAGTTGGTACAATTGATAGTTTAGAAAAAAACAAAGCCTTTGTCAATTACGGTACGTTTACGACACAAGTCCATACAGATGAATTAGAGCTTGTTAAGCGTTAGAAATGAATAATAAAGGGATAACAATATTTTTTGACGGTATATGTGTTTTCTGTACTCGTTTAGTTAAACTTTTAATATTTATAGACTTCAAAAAACGCATCGTTTTTTCTACGCTCAACAGTACTTATGCCAAGAAACATATTGGAAAAACTTCCATTGACACTATTTTAGTTTTGGACAATAATGGAATATTATATCAAAAATCAGAAGCAATTCGGGTGATTGTCAATCAACTGGTGTTATTTCAGTGTTTAGGGTTTATAATTTGGCTAATACCCACTATCGTATCCGATAAAATCTATGACTTGATTGCTAGATATCGTTAGCTTTTATTTGGAAAGTATAATTCTTGTCCTTTGCTCGACAGTAAAAGAGATAACAAGAGAATTAAAGTCAGATAGTTAGGATTTGTTGTAATTCTCATCCCATTTTTTCTCGACAGGATCTTTCAATTTTCCTGAAGATTTTGCAACCACCATCGATACTGCAGCATCCCCTGTTACATTTACTACAGTACGGCACATATCCAACGGGCGGTCAACCGCAAAAATCAGTGCAAGACCTGCTTCTGGAATACCTGCTTGGCCCAAAACAATGAGTAACATGACCATACCTGCACTGGGAACAGCAGCAGCACCAATCGATGCTAATGAAGCAGTAGCGATGATACTGAGTTGTGCTGTCAAATCTAGTTGCAGACCAAAAGCCTGAGCGATAAAAATAGCTGCAATTCCCTGGTATAAACTCGTGCCATCCATGTTGATTGTCGTTCCAATTGGAAGCACAAAACTACTCACCTCTTCCTCTACGCCTAAGTGTTCTTGAACTCTTTCCATCGTAACTGGTAATGTTGCTGCAGATGAACTAGTTGAAAAAGCTAGAAGTTGTGCTGGTAAAATACCGTTTAAAAAGAATTTAGGTGACTTAGAAGTATAAAACCTAACAAGTATGATATAGAACACAATCATCAGAGAAAGACCAAGCAAGACACTTATAGAGTAAAGACCGAGTGCTCTAAATAAATCAGGACTTGGTGCATCAACTACCAAAGCAGCCAATAGTGCAAATACGCCATATGGCGCAGCAAGCATAATCAAGTCAATCATTTTTAAAATAACATCGTTTAGTGCATCAAAAAAGTCTTTGACAGGCTTTGCTTTCTTTTCATCAATTAATATGAGTCCTATGCCAAAGAAAATGGAGAAAAAGATAATTTGAAGCATATTAGCGTTATCAGTAGCTGCGTCAAAGATATTAGACGGTACAATGTCTACAAGGGCCTGAAGGGGACCGTCAGCTTTTTGTTCATTAGCAATTTGCTGCTTGGAAGCCGTTTCATCAGAATAAGCTGCAACTAAATCAGCCTGTGCTTTTTCACTCACAATATTACCAGGCTTGATAATATTTACAATCAATAACCCAATCGTAACAGCAGTTACTGTGGTTACCATATAAAGTAAAACCGTTTTACCTCCCATTCTAGACAATTTGGCAATGTCCTTTAAATCAGAAACTCCTTTGATAAGAGAAGCGAGAATAAGAGGAATAGCTATGAGCTTTAGGGAATTTATAAAAATAGTACCGAAAGGCTTTATCCAATCAACAACTAGGTCTTTTCCTGTATTGAATTGCAACATCAAAATTCCAAACAGAACACCTAATAACATACCGATTAATATTTTCCAATGTAAGGCTAAATGTTTCATGTAATTGGTTTTGTTTGTTATTAAAACTGATTGAAATTCCCAATGATAGAATTTGTACGCGCAATCAGGAAATAATCTGCAAGAACAAGTGCAGCCATTGCCT
>CAXGAP010000035.1:0-13601 GCA_964008075.1 uncultured Flavobacteriaceae bacterium | reverse complement strand
GAAACATTGTTTCCAACCAACGCTTTTTTACCAGTAATTTGACAAACTTTTGACATTGCAAAAATTGATTTTTGTAATCGGAGTGCAAATAAACGATATTTTTAACGTACAAACAAATGTTTTTTACTCTCTACATCAGCATTTTTCTTGCGAGCTCAAGTGCCTTATTGACTGCCTTTTGGACTGTTTTTTCTCTGTTTTTTCCAAAATTATAAGATTCTACCCTTTCAAAATCGGGGCCGACTAAAGCTATACAAACAGTTCCAACCTCAACATCAGAATCGCCTTTGGTAGGACCAGCATTGCCAGTGGTTGCGATAGCATAATCGCTTTTCATCTGTTTTCGAACCCCTTTGGCCATTGCCAATGCAACCTCCTCACTCACGACAGAGTGACTCGAAATCAGTTCCTCTGACACCCCCAAAACTTTGCTCTTGACTGATGTTTTATAAGCAACAATACCCCCAAAAAAATAGGCAGATGCACCAGGGATAGACGATAGCAAGGCAGCGATACGACCACCAGTACAGCTTTCAGCTACTGCAACTGATAACTGTTTATCAGTCAATATTCTTCCAATTTGTGCCTCAATTGGGCGATCTTCCTCAAAGCCAGTGATGATATCACCAATCAATGGATAAAGACCCTCAAACTGTTGATCAACCTCTTTTTGGAGTTGGTCTTCATTTTCTCCTCTTGAAGTTAAGCGCAATCTCACCCGACCCAAATTGGGAAGATATGCGAGTTTGATGTGAGAAGGCAATGCTGCCTCCCAATCATGAATCACCTCTGCAATGCGACTCTCACCCCAACCATAAGTCATGATGGTTTTATGAATCAACACAGGTCGTTTAAAATGAGTTTTAAGCTTGGGAATGAGTTGAGTGTCAGTGATGCTCTTCATTTCGTAGGGAACACCTGGCAGAGCAACAAAAACAGTTGTGTTTTTTTCCATCCACATACCAACTGCTGTGCCAAATCGATTCTCCAAAATAACAGCCTTGGAAGGCAGCATTGCTTGCGCTCGATTGAGATCGTTGATTGGGACATTCACATATTGCGCAAAAAGTTTTTCAATATGATCCAAAACATCTTGGTTGTGTACCAAATGGTCATCAAAAAATTTACAAAAAGAAGTTTTAGTAATATCGTCTTTGGTAGGACCTAAACCCCCTGTAAGCAGCACAAGTGAAACACGCTTTTGGGCAGTTTCCATCGCATTGATAATCGCCTGTTCCTGATCAGAAACTGAGGTGATCTGAGAAACCTCAATGCCAATTTTGTTGAGTGATTTGGCAAGAAATGCAGAGTTTGAGTCAACAATCTGACCAATCAGAATTTCATCGCCAATTGTTATAATTTCTGCTTGCATTATTTGATATTGAGCATAAATGCTTGTTCTCCTTCCAAATGTCCTGTAAGTATGTCTCCCCTCTCTACACGACCTACTCCCGCAGGTGTTCCTGTAAACAATATATCACCAATTTTTAGGGTAAAATAACGCGAAACATAGCTGATGATTTCATCAATTTTCCAAATCATATTGGCAGTTGTGTCTTTTTGCACAACATCATCGTTTTTAGTCAACTGAAAGCTAAGGTTGTTCAGGTCTGAAAATTGAGACTTATCATACCAATTGCCAATGTATGCGGCACCATCAAAAGACTTTGCTTTTTCCCAAGGAAGTCCTTTGCTCTTGAGATCGAGCTGCACATCTCGCGCAGTGAAGTCCAACCCCAACCCTATTTCGCTGTAGTACTTGTGTGCAAATTTGGTTTGTATATGCTTACCAATTCTGTTGATTTTCACAAGAACCTCCACTTCGTGATGAATTTCGTTGGAGAAGTCAGGCATGAAAAATGGCTGCCCTTTTTGACCCAAACATGAATCAGGCTTCATAAAAATGACTGGCGCATCAGGCCGATCGTTGTTAAGCTCTTCTATATGTTTAGCGTAGTTACGTCCAACACATATAAGCTTCATGACCCACTGTTTAAAGTGTTGAGACGAATCGCAGTGAGAACCTTTTTGGTATATAAGGGAAAATCTGCTTCCATTAGCCATCCAAAATATCCTGGTTCACGCTGAAGAACTTCAACAACTTTTTTTCCTTTGTGTTTTCCAAAACCAAAAATAGGCTCGTTTTCTTTATTCCTTCGAATATACCCTGCAAAATCTACACTGCTGTGTCGTGTGGTAAACTGACTAAGCATGTCCACATCGTTCTCCAAGTCTTCGTAATGATCAATTTGGGCTTTGAGCACCTCAAAAGTCGCTTTGGTATCAGCGCTAGCGCTGTGTGCATTTTCAAGGTCTTTTGCACAATAAAATTTATATGCAGCAGTAAGGGTTCGCTGCTCCATTTTGTGAAAAATCGTTTGCACATCAATTGATTTATGCTTTTTAAAATCAACATCTATTTCGGCACGAAGCATTTCCTCTGCAAGCAAGGGGATATCAAACCTATCAGAGTTATAACCTGCTAGATCTGAGCCTTTAAACCAACTGTATATTTCAGCCGAAACTTCTTTAAATGTTGGCTCATCAGCTACCTTTTCATTTGTAATGCCATGCACTGCTGTAGCCTCTGCAGGAATAGGCATTTCTGGGTTAACCAACCAAGTCTTATCTTTCTCAGAACCATCTGGAAAGGCTTTTAGGATAGAGATTTCAACAATTCGATCTTTTGCGATGTTGACACCAGTAGTTTCAAGATCGAAGAAACAAATTGGTCGTTTTAATTGCAGTTGCATATTATACTTGTTGTGAGGTGTCCCAGTTCTCTATTTTGTTTTTTAACTCTTTGATAAACAGGCCGCCCATGGCTCCATTGACTATGCGATGATCATAACTGTGAGAGAGAATCATTTTTCGACGAATGCCAATGAAATCTCCTTTGTCTGTTTCGACAACAGCTGGTACTTTTCGAATCGCGCCCAATGCGAGAATACCAACTTGTGGCTGATTGATAATAGGTGTTCCCATCAAGCTATCAAACATGCCTACGTTGGTCACTGTGTATGTTCCATCAGTAACATCATCTGGAGAGAGGGTTCCTGTTCTGGCACGTTTGGCTAAGTCATTTACTCTTTTGGTGAATCCAACCAAACTCAATTGATCTGAATTTTTTATGACTGGAACAATAAGATTTCCGTCTTCGAGCGCAGTTGCCATACCCAAGTTGATATCCATCTTTTGAATAATTTTGTTTCCACTCAAAGACGAATTTAGCAAAGGAAAATCACGAAGTACTTGAGCAGTAAGCATCATGAAAATCGGCGTAAATGTGATTTTTTCTCCTTCTCTTTGTAGAAAAGATTGCTTGATGCCCTCACGCCAATCCCATAAATCTGTAACATCAACTTCGATAAAAGATTGTACATGCGCAGACGTATGTATACTTTTGTGCATATGCTCGGCAATCAGTTGCTCCATTCGAGACATGTCTCTCACTTCACCTTTTCCAATATTACTAGCGATTGTAGTCGTAGCAGGAGGTGGGGTTAGCGATTGCTTGGGTTGCGATTGACGAGACTTTAGATGGTTGAGTATATCCTTTTTGGTTACTCGACCATTTTTTCCAGTACCCTTTATTTGATATAACTCGGCATCTGAAATCCCTTCTTCTTTAGCGATGCTTTTGACTAGTGGAGAAAAGTAAATATCCCCAGTTTGTGACTGTTCGACTGAAGGGGCTGGGGCTAGGATTTCTTTTGCTTTGCTTTCTAAAAAATCTTCTTTGACTTCGATATCTTCTGAAACCTCAGTTGAGGCTTCATCTTGTGCTAATTCTTCGGGAATATCTTTATCTGTTTCGATAATTGCCAATGGCTCTCCAACACGAACAACTTGGTTTTCTTCAACAAGTTTTTGGAGAAGTTTACCAGAGATTTCAGAAGGGACTTCAGAGTCAACTTTATCTGTGGCAATTTCTACAACGGCATCATCTGCTGCGATGATATCACCTTCGTTTTTGAGCCATTGGGTAACTGTTGCCTCATCGACACTTTCTCCCATGGCAGGTAGTAACAATTTGTACTCAGCCATGCTGCAAAATTACGAATTTAAACAATGCTTGTTTTCGATTTCTTTTTGGTATTTGGAATGACTGCTCCACTCCCTCTAGACAACACATCACTGCTGCCAATAATTCGCTTGTTATCAACTGAAATAAACTTATAAACATAGCGTGTTTGATGAACCTGCATAAAGTTGATTACCTCGCTCCATTGCATGCTGCGCATGTCAAATACAATTCCCATCAATTTTTTGGGCTTAACTTGAAGGACCTCGAGAAGATTTTGGCAGTGTTTGATGCTAGGAAACATATTCATTTTTACATTTTTGAAGAGCTTGGGGTTTTTGGATACCAACGTCCAATTATTTACGAGTATAGGTGAGGTTTTATCTCGTCTAGATGACGCAAACCTCTTAAACTTACTAAACAAATAAGACCCTGTGGTGAATATCGAATTTAAAAGCCAATTGTGAGAGAAGTTTTTGTTGTAGTAATATGACATCGCATTGAAAAATCGCTTTTCATAGGCTTTGTTTTTTGGGGTACTCTCTCCTTTAAAATGAATCACTTTGGATTGAGAAAAATAAAAGTTGGTGTATCCTAACTTCAAACTTCGATGTGAGATGTCAATATCTTCTCCATACATAAAGAAGTTTTCATCAAACCCCTCAAGTTGATCATATAAACGCTTGCGCATAAACATAAATGCCCCTACAAGCACATCGGTCTTGCCATTTTGATTTTGAGGAAGGCTTAAATTGTAATACTGCCCAAAAAAACGAGAAGAAAATCTGAAAAGCCCCAAAGACTTGAACACTGCCGCCTTTATTGTTGGCAACCCTCGTTTGGACTCCAATAAAAATTGCCCTGTTCCATCAATCATTTGAGGACCTGAAATCCCAATTGTAGGATTTTCGTCATGGAATTGTATAAATTCCTCAAAGGTTTTTTGAGAAACAATGGTGTCAGGATTAAGTATACATACATAGCGACCTTTGGCAAGTTTTGCAGCTTTGTTATTTGCCTTTCCAAATCCTAGGTTATCGACGTTGGAAATCACACGTGTTGAAGGGAATTTTTGTCGCATCATTTCAACGCTGTTGTCAGCAGATGCATTGTCGATAACAATGATCTCAGCATTGATGTTATTGATCGCGGCATAAACACTTTCCAAACACAGATGTAAAAAGTGCTCTACATTGTAACTAACAATGATGACTGAAAGGTCGATTGATTTATATTGTTCCATCGAATGGGATTCTTTTTACGATACTTCTTCCTAATGACACTTCATCTGTATATTCCAGCTCATCACCAACAGAAACACCTCTAGCAAGTACAGTTATTTCAACATCATATGAGCTAATCTGCTTGTAAATATAATAGTTGGTGGTGTCACCTTCAACTGTACTACTCAACGCCAAAATGACTTCCTTTATTGTACCGTCTTTCACCTTTTTGACCAAGCTATCGATTCTCAATTCTTGAGGGCCGATTCCATCTAGAGGCGAAATTTTACCCCCCAACACATGGTAGAGGCCAGTAAATTGAGCCGTACTTTCGATCGCAATTACATCACGAACATCTTCGACCACACAAACCAATTGGCGATCTCTTTTGGGATTCGCACATAGACTACAAGTTGGCTGATCCGAAACATTAAAACATGATTGACAGTATTGGATTTCTGTTCTCAAAAGTCGAATTGCTTCTGACAAATCCAAGCTAATTGATTCAGGCTGACGAAGTAAATGCAAAACGAGTCGCATTGCGGTACGTCGTCCAATTCCAGGAAGCTGTGAAATTTCATCAACAGCTTGTTGCAATAACTTTGATGCATATTCCATCGCGGCAAAGGTAAACATTTGAAAGTATGAGGCAATCCAAGTATCTTTGAAAAATGAGCAGTTATCTTCTTTTATCCATTCTTCTAGGATATTTCATCGTGTTGATGATCATTGCTCGTTTGACGAAAGGCAAAGAAGACAACCAAACGTTTTTTATCGCAAACCGATCTGCTCCATGGTACCTCGTGGCTTTTGGAATGATTGGCGCCTCCCTTTCTGGAGTCACCTTTATCTCTCTTCCTGGTTGGGTTGAAGACACAGGGTTTAGTTATTTCCAAATGGTCTTGGGCTATATCGTTGGCTACTTTGTCATTGGCACTGTCCTTTTGCCTATTTATTATAAATACAAACTCACTTCCATCTACACCTATCTATCTACACGATTTGGCGCAAAGACCTACAAAACTGGGGCATCCTTTTTTGTTTTGTCACGAATCGTTGGTGCTAGCTTTCGCCTGTATCTAGTCGCAAGTGTACTCCAGTGGGTTATTTTCGAACAAATGGGGATTCCCTTTTGGTGTACTGTCATTGTAACCATATCCCTGATTTGGCTTTACACACACAAGTCTGGCATCAAAACAATTATTTGGACAGATGTATTGCAAACTCTTTTTATGTTGATTGCCCTATGCCTAGCATTATACTACATTACAGCCTCTCTAGAAATCGAGCATCTGTTTGGATGGCTTGGTCAACAAGACAATACACAAATCTTTTTCTTCGATGATTATAAAAGTCCTTATTTCTTTTGGAAACAATTTTTGTCTGGTGCATTAATTGCCATTGTTATGACAGGTCTTGATCAGGACATGATGCAAAAGAATCTTGCGTGTAGAAGTCTGTCTGATGCGCAAAAAAATATGTTTTGGTTTACCATCATATTGACAATCGTCAATTTTGTATTTCTGATGTTAGGGGCTTTACTCACTGCCTATGCATTGGCAAATGGGATTGATGCACAAGGAGACAGGCTCTTTCCTATCATCGCCACCCAATCCGAGCTCGGTCTTGGGCTATCAATTGTTTTTCTTCTTGGGCTCATTGCAGCTGCATATAGCAGTGCTGACAGTGCTTTGACATCCCTCACAACAAGCATAAGCATCGATTTGCTCGAAATCGAAAAAAGACTTCAACCAGATCGTCAAGAACACACACGCAAGCGAGTTCACCTCCTCGTATCACTGGTGCTGATTCTTGTGATTCTTGGATTTAATTATTTAATTTCTGATAAAAGTGTGATTGCAAAATTATTTGAGTTTGCAGGCTACACCTATGGACCCCTCCTTGGCTTATATACTTTGGGTGTGTTAACAAAGGTTCAAGTGCGCGATCGGTGGGTGCCATGTGTCGCTGTTTGCACTCCTATCGTAGGATACCTAATCAGTCAATGGACTTTAACAAACTATGATTTTGACTTTGGATTCTTTATCCTAGCGCTCAATGGGGCATTGTGTTTTTTAGGTTTGATATTGATTCGCAGCAGTCAGGCTACACCCACTTGATAAGTGAACTACCCCATGTAAACCCACTTCCAAAAGCAGCAAGCATTACATGATCTCCTGAGTTGATTTTCCCTTCCTCCCACGCCTCACAAAGAGCAATCGGTATCGAGGCAGCAGTCGTGTTTCCATAGCGCATGATGTTATTGTACACTTGATCATCCTGTAAGCCAAACTTCTTTTGCACAAACTGGGCAATTCTTAAATTGGCTTGATGAGGAATTAGCATATCGATATCACTTGGCTCCAGATTGTTTTTTGCAAGTGCTTCACCAATCACTTCCGAAAACCTTACAACAGCATTTTTAAAAACCAACTGCCCGTTCATATATGGGTGATAATCAGGATCATTTGGATCATAATTTTCAAACACTTCATGCACCCATTTTTTGGTACTAGGACCAATTAAAGAAAGTTCCTTAGCATGCTTACCTTCAGAGTGAAGGTGCGTGGAGAGTAACCCCTCTTCTGGGTTTTCATGACGACTAACAACAGCTGCACCAGCACC
This sequence comes from uncultured Flavobacteriaceae bacterium, assembly GCA_964008075.1. GTDB lineage: Bacteria > Bacteroidota > Bacteroidia > Flavobacteriales > Flavobacteriaceae > UBA724. The sequence continues at coordinate 5,729 of CAXGAP010000035.1, read as the reverse complement.
ATCGCCAAAAATGACAGAAACTGTACGTCCACGAGAGGTGAGGTCAAGACCTCCTGAGTGATGCTCAGATCCAATGACTAAGATATTTTTATAGGTTCCCGAAAGTATATATTGATCTGCAACAGAAAGGGCATAAATAAATCCAGAACATTGATTTCGGACATCAAGTGCAGGGCAAGTACCTATTCCCATTATGTCTTGCACCAAAACTCCAGAGCCTGGGAAATAATAATCAGGACTTAAGGTAGCAAAGACAATCAAGTCGATGTCATCTTTGCTAATCCCAGCACGATCGATTGCCTGTTGGGCAGCCTTAACACCCATGGAGGCTGTTCCTTCATTAGAATCTTTTGCTATGAATCGGCGTTCTTCAATCCCAGTTCGTTCTACGATCCAATCGTGACTAGTGTCCATCAGTGCCGACAGATTATTATTTGTAACTTTATTTTTAGGTAAGTATTTACCAAGGCCTTTAATTTTTGAGCTGTACAGTTTTGTCATGTCATAAATTTAGTCAATTATTGTACAAAAAGTAAAAGGTGTGCTTGTGCACACCTTAAACAATTTAACCAAAAAAACAAACAAACCAAGAATTTGTTGAAAAGAATTAATCCATTTTTTCATAGCAATAATTCCCGATTAAGAGTAATATGGAATTCTTTTCTTGTACAAATATATATTGTGTTTAACTTTTTTGCAAATTAATTAAACAAAAAATATAAAAGTGTCATCTTGTCAGAGTACAAACAATGGTATTTTTTTTGCAAATATTTTAATAAATCTTAAAAAATGAGTACAGGAAAAATAAATGTTGCGGTTGAAAATATCTTTCCGTTAATCAAAAAATTTCTATACAGCGATCATGAAATCTTTTTGAGAGAGTTGATTTCAAATGCAACAGACGCGACACTAAAACTAAAGCATCTCACCCAAATCGGAGAAGCGAAAGTTGAGTATGGCAACCCACTGATTGAAGTCAAGGTTGACAAAAAAGGAAAAAAACTTCACATTATTGATCAGGGCGTTGGGATGACATCTGATGAAGTCAATAAATATATCAATGAAGTTGCCTTTTCTGGTGCTGAAGAGTTTTTGGAGCAGTACAAGGACAGTGCGAAAGACAGTGGCATTATCGGACACTTTGGTCTTGGGTTTTACTCGGCATTTATGGTTGCCAAAAAAGTTGAGATCATCACCAAGTCATACAAAGATGAACCAGCAGCGCATTGGACTTGTGATGGGTCTCCCGAATTCACCTTGAAAAAGCATGATAAAAAAGAAAGAGGTACAGAAATCATTTTGCACATCGACAAAGATTCGAAAGAGTTTTTGGAGGAGACACAGATTCGTTCATTACTCATAAAATACAACAAGTTTATGCCCATTCCAATCAAGATGGGCACAAAAGAAATTACGAAGACTGAAGGGGATGGTGATGATGCCAAAGAAGTCAAAGAAGTTGTTGATGATATCATCAATAACCCCTCACCTGCTTGGATTCAAAAACCAACAGATCTGAAGGATGAAGATTACAATCATTTTTATAGAGAGCTATATCCGACACAATTTGAAGAGCCTTTATTTCAAATACATCTCAATGTTGACTATCCTTTTCACCTCACTGGAATTCTCTATTTCCCAAAAATCTCTAATGATTTAAACCTGCAAAAGGATCGTATTCAACTCTATCAAAATCAAGTATTTGTAACTGATAATGTAGAAGGGATTGTGCCAGAATTTTTGACCATGCTTCGAGGTGTTATCGATTCTCCAGATATTCCTTTAAACGTGTCCAGAAGCTATTTACAAGCAGACGGAAATGTCAAAAAAATTAGCAATTATATCACTAGAAAAGTGGCAGACAAGCTCAAATCACTCTTCAAAAAAGACAGAGAGGCTTTCCAAGAGAAATGGAATGACATAAAAGTTGTGATAGAGTACGGCATGCTTTCAGAAGACAAGTTCTTTGAAAAGGCAAAAGATTTTGCACTGTTCCCAACCACAACAGGTGACTATTTTACTTTTGAGGAACTGAAAGAACAAACAAAAGATGCTCAAACTGATAAAGACGGAAAGCTTGTTCAACTTTATGCATCCAATGTAGATGAGCAACATGCATATATTGAAGCTGCAAAAGCAAAAGGATACACTGTCTTATTGCTTGATTCACCAATTGTGAGTCACCTTCTTCAAAAATTAGAAACAAGTGAAGAAAATCTCAACTTTACAAGGGTGGATGCAGATCAAATCGATAAGCTTATTGTAAAAGTAGATTCAACGCCATCAAAATTAAGTGAAAAAAGTCAAGAGCAACTCAAAACACTTGTTGAGGGAATCGTGCCAAAAGCAACCTACACTGTACAACTCGAACCGATGGACAGTAAAGCCTTACCATTTTTGATTACGCAACCAGAGTTTATGCGTAGAATGAAAGAGATGCAGCAGACAGGTGGTGGTGGCATGTTTGGTGGAAATATGCCAGAAATGTACAACCTGATTGTAAACATGAATCACCCATTGGTCAGTCAGATTTTAGAAACAAAAACGAAGAAGAAACAAGAACGACTGATCAAACAGTCTGTCGATCTTGCACGACTAAGCCAAAACCTATTGAAAGGAGAAGAACTCACTTCATTTATCAATCGAAGTTTTGACATGATTAAATAATAATTTACCTAAACAGCAATCAATCCCTTAGCTATTGTATTCAGTTAAGGGATTTTTTTAACTTAGATATCTTCAATCTAGATCTTTAATTATGTTCATTTTCACAAGCATCATTTCTTTTTTAAAAGACAAATCCTACAGAAATTTATTATTTACAACGAATTTTTTTATTGCACTCGGCATAGTCGTTTATCACTATATTGAGAATTGGTCATGGCTCGATTCGCTTTATTTTTCAGTGATTACGCTAACCACGATTGGCTATGGTAATTTTTCGCCACAAACAGATTTGGGGAAAATTTTTACCCTGGTTTATATTGTTGTTGGATTCGCTTTGATATTAGGGTTTTTAATTCCTTGATGCTATATTTCAATAAGAAATAAACCACATTTAACAGTGAAGATCGTTCAGCATACTGCTTTAAAACAACTCCCTAATGCAGAGATTAGCTATGTGCCTGATTTTTTGAGTACGCGCACAGCCAATGCTTTTTTTGAAGACCTATATAACAACATACCATGGCAGCAGGATCCCATTACTGTTTTTGGAAAGACCTACCCCCAACCACGACTGACATCACTTCATGCGAACACCTTGGATTCTTACACCTATTCGGGGGTAACAATGACGCCAAAGCCGATGACAGAAACACTAAAACAGATTGAGAAAATAATACAAAAATACTCCGATGCTTCGTTCACCTCAGTCCTACTAAACTTGTATCGAGATGGAAAAGACAGCAATGGATGGCATGCTGACGATGAGCCAGAGCTGGGGGTCAATCCAATCATTGCATCAGTGAGTTTGGGAGCTCCCCGGTTTTTTCACCTTCGGCACAATCACGATCGTGAAAAACGTTATAAAATATTACTTGAGCATGGCAGCTTGTTGCTCATGGGTGGCGAGACACAACACTTTTGGAAACACCAAGTTGCGAAGACAGCAAAAAAAATAAATCCACGTATAAATTTGACCTTTAGAAAAATCAATCATTCAAACTAATTACTCATATTTGCAGTGATGAAACAAAACATAATCAAGTTATTATTCTTTCTTTTTTTGGGGAGTTGTTCAGCACCCAAAAAAGACATGCAAGTCGAAGTTTTTGTAAAGGACTTAAAAAAGGGAACACTCTACCTCGAACGAGTGCAAGACAGCATTTTGGTTGCAGTCGATTCGATGGAAATCACTAAAGAAAAACCCATTATTTTGGAAGCCGACTTGAATCATCCTGAACTGTTTTATGTTCTTTTGGATCGAAACAAAGCTAATGACTTCGACAATCGAATTCCATTTTTTGGAGAGGCTGGTAACATATCAATCCAAACAACTTTGGATGGTTACGTCACAAAAGCTGAGGTTGTTGGTTCGCCAACACAAGATATTTTCAATTCTTACAAAAAAGTCATCAATCAGTTTAACAATGAAGAGCTCGATCTGTTAGCAGCCTATTTGCAAGCGCAAATAAGCCAAAATAATGACAGTTTGGCATTACTTGAAAAGCAATCTGCTAATCTAGCCAATAGAAAAATTTTATTTACTGCAAATTTTGCAGTCAACAACAACAACAGTGTTATTGCTCCTTATTTGGCTTTATATAACCTAACATCTGATTCCAAAAGTCTTCTCGACACCATCGCCTCCTCGATGTCCGACGATGTTCGAAACTCCAGTTATGGAAAACAGTTGAGGGATTATTTGGCAGATGCTGAAAAATAAAATGATTCTTGCTAAATGGTAATCATCAATACTTTTGAGTTGTTTGCCTGAATCGTAAATGAACTCAAACAGGCAGGTAGCAAAACGGTTGATCCAAATGGAAGTTGATAGGTATTGTTGTCCACAATGATTTCGTTGTCTCCATCCACAGCCATCAAAACAACAAACGAGTCCAACTGATCCATATTGATACTCACTTCCCCCTCCAAGGGGATAATGTCTGTTTTGAAGTAAGAAGAATTCACCATGGCATTCCTGTGATTGGGCTTTTGATCATATTTCACTTTATGATCATCACGCTTCGAGAAATCGATCGCATCAAGGGCGAGGGCTGTGTGCAGCTCTCTCGTATTCCCATCTTTGTCCTTTCGATTCCAATCAAAAATTCGATAAGTTACATCTGAAGTTTGCTGAATTTCGGCAAGTAAAATTCCAGCGCCAATAGCATGAACAGTTCCTGTTCGAATAAAAAATGTATCCCCACTGTTTACAGTTTCGTAGTGAAGTAAGCTTTCGATCTGATCATTTTTGAGATATTGTTGATATTCATTCTGGTCAGTGTTTTTAGAAAATCCAGTGATGAGTTTTGATCCAGCATCAGCATTCATAATGTACCACATCTCGTTTTTACCAAACGAATTGTGACGCTCTTTGGCGAGCTGATCATTGGGGTGTAATTGAACAGACAAGTCTTTTTGTGCGTCGATATACTTGATGAGGATGGGGAAATCGTTGCCAAAACGATCGTAAACAGACTTTCCTACAAGATCGGCTTTATAGGTTTCTATGAGCTCTTTCAGTTGTTTGCCTTCAAGAACACCATTTGAGACGACTGACTCATCACCCGAAACAGCTGATAACTCCCAGCTCTCTCCAATGCCTTCGCCTTTAAATGGCTTTTCTAGATAGCTGATGAGTTTCTCCCCACCCCAAAGTCTTTCTTTGGAAATTGGTTTAAAAAAAAGTGGATATAACATTACTACCCTTTGTAGTTTACATAATTTCTTGGTGTCTCATAAAGAGTCACTTCCAATTGCTTGTCAGAGGAAATGTGAGGTCGAAGCTTATCCCAAATCACAACAGCAATGTTTTCAGCAGTCGGATTCAGATTCTTAAACTCTGGCACTTGCTCATTTAGGTTTTTATGATCGAAAGCGTCCTCAATCTCTGCTTTGATAAGGTCTTTCAGTACTTTCATATCCATAACATAGCCTGTTGATTTGTCGATTTCGCCTGTGATATGTACAATCAGCTCGTAGTTGTGGCCATGGTATAAGGGGTTATTGCACTTGCCAAAAATCTTTTCATTTTCAGCATCATCCCAGTCAGGCCTGTAGAGGCG
>CAXGAP010000034.1:0-13914 GCA_964008075.1 uncultured Flavobacteriaceae bacterium | reverse complement strand
CACCTGACAAAAAAAGTGTGTAGCAGCTAAAACGCGACAAAATGACATAATCTATGAGCAAAACAAAATTGATTTCATTAGATAATCTATCATTAGAGGACTTAGAAGTCGATGCGGAGTTGATTCCGTTGATGACAACAGATGACGAGGAAGCGATTTCGAAAGAGCCTATTCCAGAAGAGATTCCCGTCTTACCACTGCGTAACACTGTGCTGTTTCCAGGCGTTGTGATTCCAATCACTGCAACCCGTGACAAGTCAATACAACTGATTCGAGATGCCAATGCATCAAATAAATTGATTGGGGTTGTTGCTCAACTCGATTCAAAAGTCCAATCTCCAGATCAAAAAGACCTTCATAAGGTCGGAACACTCGCACGTATTCTTCGCGTATTGCAAATGCCTGATGGCAATACAACAATTATTCTGCAAGGGAAAAAGCGATTTCAGATCGAAAATTTTAAAGAATCCCATACATATTTGAAGGCGACAGTGACTGAGTTGCAAGACATACGACCTGAAAAAGGAGACAAAAAATTTGCTGCAGTCATTGATTCTATCAAAGACCTTTCCCTCCAAATTATTACTGATAGCCCCAATATCCCCTCCGAGGCGTCTTTTGCAATCAACAACATTAAAAGTGATTCTTTCTTAGTCAATTTTGTTTCCTCCAATATGAGTATGGCAACAATTGACAAACAAGAGATTTTGGAAAGCAACGATCTGCACAAACGAGCTTTACTCTGTCTTAAACACATGGATGTAGAGTTTCAAAAGCTTTCGCTGAAAAACGAAGTGCAGTCCAAAGTGCGCAATGATTTAGACCAGCAACAACGAGAGTATTTTTTACATCAACAGATTAAAGCAATACAAGAAGAATTGGGAGGTTCTTCATCTCATCAGGATGTTGCAGATATAAAAATTCGTTCTCGTGAGAAAAATTGGAGTAAAAAAGTGAAATCTCATTTTGAGAAAGAACTTTCAAAGCTTGAACGAATGAATTCTCAAGTCGCAGAGTATGGTATTCAAAGAAATTATTTAGAGCTACTGCTCGATTTGCCGTGGGACAAATTTTCAAAGGACAATTTTGATTTGAAGCGCGCACAGCGCATTCTTGATAGAGATCATTTTGGTTTGGAGAAGGTAAAAAAGCGAGTCATTGAGTTTTTGGCAGTATTGAAACTTCGAAAAGATATGAAATCCCCCATTTTATGTTTGACTGGTCCTCCTGGCGTAGGAAAAACATCTTTGGGTAAATCTATCGCAGAGGCATTGGGTAGAGAATATGTGCGAATCTCTCTTGGTGGTATGCGTGATGAAGCAGAAATAAGAGGTCATCGGAAAACTTACATTGGCGCAATGCCAGGTCGAATTTTGCAAAATATAAAGAAGGCAGGCACATCTAACCCAGTCTTTGTTCTCGATGAAATTGACAAACTGTCTTTAGGCGCGAGTGGCGACCCTTCGTCGGCGCTACTAGAGGTGCTTGACCCTGAGCAAAACAGTGAGTTTTACGACAATTTTTTAGAGTTGGGGTATGATCTTTCAAAAGTTCTATTCATTGCAACTTCGAATACACTCTCTACCATACAGCCAGCTTTGTTGGATCGAATGGAAATTATCCAAGTGAGTGGATATACAGTTGAGGAGAAAATTTCAATAGGGAAAAAATACTTGGTTCCAAAGCAAATTAAAGAACATGGACTGACAACAAATGACATTAAAATTGGCAAGTCAATTCTAAAAAAGATGGTTTCTGGGTACACTCGCGAGTCGGGTGTTCGAGGTCTCGACAAAACAATTGCTAAGTTGATTCGAAATCGAGCAAAATCCATCGCAATGGAAGAAACCTTTGTGGTTTCAGTCGACGCTAAACACATTGAAGATATTCTTGGTGCCGAAAAGATATCAAAGGCTTCATATGAAAACAATGATGTTCCAGGTGTTGTGACAGGTCTGGCATGGACGCAAATGGGTGGAGATATTCTTTTTATTGAATCTTTGGTGACCAAGGGTTCAGGAAAGTTGTCTCTGACAGGGAATTTAGGTAAAGTCATGAAAGAATCTGCCACAATTGCTTTGGAATTTATCAAATCTTATGCAGATCAACTGGGCACAAATTCCGAGGAACTGATGAAGAGCAATTATCACATTCACGTTCCCGAAGGAGCAACTCCAAAGGATGGACCTAGTGCAGGAATTACGATGCTGACTTCTTTGGTTTCTGCCATTACAGGGCGTAAAGTGAAAAGTAGAATTGCCATGTCAGGTGAGATTACATTGAGAGGAAAAGTTTTGCCTGTGGGTGGAATCAAAGAAAAAATCCTAGCTGCAAAGCGTGCAAATATTAAAACCATCATTTTGTGTATCGAAAACAAAAAAGATGTGGATGAAATCAATCAAAACTATCTTCGAGGTTTACAATTTCAATATGTTTCTTCTATGATTGATGTACTTGATTCTGCATTGACCACACAGAAAGCAACAAAAGAGCTGCGTAAAATCAAATAATTTTCAATCCAATACGTTTTATTGTCTACATGAAATTGATTGTCTTTGGCGTTTTATTTTTTTGTGTATCATTAACTGCGCAAGTAGGAGGGTCAAAAACATATCAGTTTCTAGATCTTTTTCCCAGTCCTTGTCATATGTCTCTTGGCACATGGGTGCCAACGTTATCACCTGCTTCAATCCATAGTAGTTTAGCAAATCCTGCCCAGGTATCAGATTCAATACGAGGGCAAATCATGTTCAACTATCAACCTTATTTTGCAGGGATCAATCGAGGTACAGCCGCTGCTGCAATTGTTTTGAACGAATCCCATACAATTTTGGTTGACGCCCGATTTGTACATTATGGAACATTTGATGAAAGAGATATTTTTGCAAAAAAAATAGGTGAATTTTCAGGAAATGAAGTTTCCTTGGGTGTTGCATATGCCTATAATATTAGTTCCAAAAATTTGCGAGTTGGTGCAAGATTAAATCTGATAAGTTCAGCACTAGCAGAGTATCAATCTACAGGTTGGACTGCTGACTTGGGCTTGTATCATGAATCTCAATCGTCTAGATATCGCTATGCTCTGGTTGCGCGCAATATTGGCTCTCAATTAACCAACTACGACAATGTTAAAGAAAGCACCCCATTTTCTTTATCTCTTGGTATTTCAAACCAATTAGAGTATTTGCCTCTTCGTTGGTATTTATCTCTTGATTATCTTCACAGATGGGATCTTGCATATATGAATATTAACCAACAACAAACTGATTTTGAAGGGGAGTTGGTTGATAATTCTCCAACATTTATTGATGAATTTGTCAGACACCTTGTATTTGGGGCTGAATTGTTTGCAGATCGTCCATTCTCGATTCAATTGGGTTATAATTTCTTGAGATCTGCAGAACTTTCAATTTCTGAAATTCGTAGTTTTTCTGGTTTGAGTTTTGGTTTTGGTATAAATTTACGAAAATTTAAATTTAATTATAGTCATGCTCGTTTCAGTGCAGCTGGAAATACTAATTTTTTAGGTCTTACCTTTGTACCCTAGATGAAGAACATCATTATATCTATCGACGGGGCATCATCAACAGGTAAAAGTTCTCTGGCGAAAGCGCTTGCAAAACATTACAGCTTTAAGCATATTGACTCTGGCGCCATGTATCGAGCGCTCACTTTTTATGCTTTACATCATCAACTTATCGACAAAAACCACTTTGATATAAACACCCTTGTTTCCCATTTGCCAATAATTGAAATTGATTTTTCTGGTGATGATTTTGTAATGCTCAATGGTAAAATCATTGAAAATGAAGTACGATCGATGGAAGTCTCCAACTACGTCAGTATCGTAGCAAAAGAGACTTTGTTCAGAAAATATATGGTCGCCAAGCAAAGAGAGTTTGGAAAGAAAGGAAATGTTGTCATGGATGGAAGAGATATCGGCAGTGTTGTTTTTCCTGATTCAACCATCAAATTTTTTATTGAAGCATCAATAGAAGTAAGAGCTAAACGAAGGTTTGCCGAACTCGCACAAAAAAATGTAGATATTAATATAATAGATGTAACTTCTAATATCAAAAATCGAGATTATATTGATTCTAGCAGAGCTGATTCTCCTTTAGTTATTCCAAAGAATGCGATTATTCTGACCAACAATGAGGATGGTTTATCCCATCTTCTCGAAGTTGCTATTTCCAAAATCGACAGCCTGAATCATTAATTTTTATTGCCCAAATATTTGCTTGTCTATTGAAAAGGATTAATTTTGCCCCCCTAAGGTAAGCGTTTATTAGAGAAAACCCCTTAGTGTTGCATATGAACCTCTTTTGTTGCTTGGCGTTTGTTCTCTAAAAGCAACTGAATACAAAAACAATTTATCATGACGAATGATCATGTAAACGAGGAGCCTCAAGTTGAAGGCGTAGAGACCTCAGAAACTATAGAAGAGACTACGGAAGATCAGTCTATAAAACAATCTCCAGAAGAATTTTTAGAAAATTTTGATTGGCTTTCTTATCAAGAAGCAGCAAAAGTTGTTGACCAAAAGAAGTATCAAGAATTTGAAAAGCTTGTTCATGAAAATTTTGTGGACACAAAGCATACAGATGTAATTCAGGGTATAGTCACACACATGACTGATCGTGAAGCAATTATTGATATCAATGCAAAATCTGAGGGTGTCATTTCATTAAATGAATTTAGATACAACCCCGATCTAAAGGTTGGTGACAATGTTGAAGTGATTGTTGACATCAGAGAAGATAAGACTGGACAACTTGTTTTATCACACCGAAAGGCTCGCGTGATAAAAGCCTGGGATCGTGTGAACGAAGCACATGACAATGGCGAAGTCGTAACAGGCTTTGTAAAGTGCCGTACCAAAGGGGGTATGATAGTTGATGTGTTTGGAATTGAGGCGTTTTTGCCTGGTTCTCAAATCGATGTGAAACCAATACGTGATTATGATCAGTATGTGAATAAAAACATGGAATTTAAGATTGTCAAAATCAACCATGAGTTCAAAAATGTTGTTGTATCTCACAAGGCACTTATCGAGGCAGACATTGAAGAGCAAAAGAAAGAAATCATATCTCAGCTTGAAAAAGGGCAGGTACTTGAAGGAATTGTCAAAAACATCACCTCTTATGGCGTGTTTATTGATTTAGGTGGTGTTGATGGACTTGTACATATCACAGATTTATCATGGAATCGAATCAATCACCCAGGTGAGATTTTAGAAATCGATCAAAAACTAAATGTTGTTATCCTTGATTTTGATGATGATAAATCACGCATCCAATTAGGTGTAAAACAACTTAGTCAGCATCCTTGGGATGGCCTCAGCGGAGACCTAAAACAAGGAGATGTAATTGATGGTAAAGTTGCTGTCATTGCTGACTATGGCGCATTTATCGAAGTTGCACCAGGTGTTGAGGGTCTTGTTCATGTCTCTGAAATGTCATGGAGTACCCATATGCGCTCGGCACAAGACTTTGTAAAGGTTGGTGACGAGGTTAAGGTTTCTATTTTATCTCTTGATCGAGAGGAGAGAAAAATGTCTTTGGGAATGAAGCAGTTAATGCTAGACCCATGGACAGATATAACCTCTAAATACCCTGTTGGTTCGAAACACAAAGGAGTGATTAGAAACTTCACAAATTTTGGCGTATTTGTAGAACTTGAAGAAGGAATCGATGGACTCATCTACATTTCTGAATTGTCATGGACCAAAAAGGTAAAGCACCCATCTGAGGTGGTCACTGTTGGTCAGGATTTAGAAGTGGTTGTACTAGAACTAGACGTTGATGGTCGAAAACTCAGCTTAGGTCACAAGCAAGTGCAAGAAAATCCTTGGAATAAGTATCAAAATGAGTATGCTGAGGGCACAGTAATTGAGTCATCTATTCATGAGCTAGTTGACAAAGGTGCAACAGTCGTTCTCAATGAAGATATCACTGCTTTTGTTCCAAATCGTCATCTTGAAAAAGAGGATGGAAATAAACTCAAAAAAGGAGAGTCAGCAGAATTTAAAGTAATTGAATTCAACAAAGACTATAAGCGCGTTGTGCTATCCCATAGCGCTGTTTATAAGGAGATGGAAAAAGAAATCGTAAAAAAATCAAAGAAGAAAGCTGCCAAAAAGGAAGTTTCTACTTTGGGTGATATTGATGCTCTTGCCAATCTCAAAAAGAAGATGAATGATGAAGAAAATTAGGATTAACTTAATTTTCATATCTATATAATTAAAAGCGCTGTTTAGCGCTTTTTTATTGCAAAATCATATCACAGATATATGATCCTACTTCTCTAGTTGTAAAGCTTTTCTCTGGGTATATGTCAGGAGTGCCAACATTGTTGTCGATCGTTTGTTGAACAGCATCACGAATCGTATTTGCCTCTTTAATCATATCAAAATGATCGAGCATCATCGCTGCAGATAGTATGGTTGCAGTTGGGTTGGCGATTCCTTTGCCTTTTGCTTGTGGGAAAGAACCATGAATAGGCTCAAACAATGCATAACGATCTCCTATTGAGGCAGATGCCAATAGACCTATTGATCCTCCAATCACACTCGCTTCATCAGAAATGATATCACCAAATAGATTTCCTGTAAGAATAACATCAAACTGGGCAGGGTTCAACACCATTTGCATAGCTGTGTTATCGACAAACAAAAAATCGAGTTCAATATCTTTGTAAGTACTGCTGTGTAACTCTGTCACAACACTCCTCCAAAGACGAGAAGAGGCAAGGACATTTGCTTTATCAACCAAAGTCAGCTTGTTTTTTCGTTTGCCGGCAGCCTTAAACGCTAGGTGAGCAACACGTAAAATTTCTTTTTTGCTATAGGTGCACAAATCAGATGCAACCCCTATGTCGTTTATCTCTTTTTTTTCACCAAAATAAATCCCACCTGTCAGCTCTCTGTAAATCACCAAATCAACACCTTCAATTCGATTTCGCTTTAAGGGTGAACTGTCGATTAGACTGTCATAAATTGTGACAGGACGCACATTACAAAAGAGGTTCAATGCCTTACGCAACGCTAGCAACCCTTGTTCTGGACGTACTTTTGCATTGGGGTCATTGTCATATTTTGGATCACCAATCGCACCAAACAAGACTGCATCACTCGACTTACAAATCTCAAGTGTTTTGTCTGGCAAGGGATTGCCAGTTTTATCGATAGCAACAGCACCCATCAGGGCATATTCGTAGTTGAAAGAGTGGTGATACTTATTTGCAATTGCTTGGAGTACTTTTATCGCTTCAGTGATAATCTCAGGGCCAATGCCATCTCCTTCTAAAACAGCAATATTTTTATGCATTTCTTTTCCTTTCAAATTGTTCAATCTTGTTTTTATTATTGATCAGATAATCAATATCATCATATCCATTGATCAAACAAGTCTTTTTGTAGGAGTTGATTTCAAAGTCGATATGAAAATCTATTGATGGAATTTTAATAAATTGCTGTTCCAAATCAATGATAAATTCGCATTTGGGGTTTTCTTTTATTGCTTCAAAAATCATGTACAGTTGCTCTTCATTTACTTGAATTGGTAGTAAACCATTGTTGAGGGCATTGCCCTTAAAAATATCTGCAAAAAAGCTAGATATCACAACTTTAAAGCCATATTCAGTTAGCGCCCATGCAGCATGCTCACGACTTGATCCACAGCCAAAGTTATTGCCAGCGATGAGTATGGATCCAGTGTAAGTTGGGTCATTTAAAACAAAATCAGAGATAGGATTGTTGTTGTTATCGTATCGCCAGTCACGAAAGAGGTTGTCTCCAAAGCCTTTTCGATCTGTTGCCTTTAGAAAACGCGCAGGAATAATTTGGTCAGTATCTACGTTCTCGATTTCCAGGGGAATGGCTGTTTGTTGTAAGAGCGTAAATTTTTCCATCATGTTTGGGTTATGTCGACTATTTTTCCTTCAATGGCAGCAGCTACTGCAGTGAGTGGACTAGCCAAAATTGTGCGTGCACCAGGGCCTTGTCGACCTTCAAAATTTCGATTGGATGTTGAAACGCAATATTCTCCTGCAGGAATTTTATCATCATTCATCGCCAAGCATGCCGAACAGCCTGGTTGTCGAATCACAAATCCTGCTTCTTCAAATATAATTCCCAAGCCCTCATCTTGTATTTGTTTTGCAACTTGCTGTGAGCCTGGAACAATTAGTGCATTGACATTCTTTGCTTTTTTCTTCCCTTTGATATAGTCAGAAGCAACTCGAAAATCTTCGATTCTAGAATTTGTACAGCTCCCAATAAAGACATAATTGATAGGTAAATTTTTGAGTGTATCCCCTTGATCAAAGCCCATGTAAGCCAGCGATTTCTGAAAGGATTCGTTTTGTGAAGAGGGAATTTTCTCTTGAACACCAATGCCCATCCCTGGGTTTGTTCCATATGTGATCATTGGGCTGATATCATCAGCATCAAAACTGTATTCTTTACAAAATACAGCATCATTGTCAGAAGGAAGTGACTGCCACTGCTTGATCTTGTCTTCAAACTCTTTTTCAGAGGGGGCAAATTCTCTTCCCTTGATGTAGTCAAAAGTCGTTTTGTCTGGCGCAATCATCCCACCACGAGCACCCATTTCAATACTCATATTGCAAACTGTCATACGACCTTCCATACTCATATTTTCAAACACTTCACCAGAATATTCAACAAAATAGCCTGTTCCTGAATCAGTTCCGAGTTGAGAAATAATATAGAGAATGACGTCTTTTGGATGAACCCCTTTTTTTAAATTTCCATTTACTTTAATTCGCATGCTTTTCGGTTTGCTTACCAACAAGCATTGGCTTGCAAAAACCTGCGCAACTTGACTTGTACCAATGCCAAAAGCAATCGATCCAAAAGCGCCATGAGTTGAGGTGTGACTATCTCCGCAAACCATCGTCATACCAGGTTGAGTGATGCCCAACTCAGGACCAATGACGTGTACAATTCCTTGGTAGGGGTGGCCCAAGCCATATAGCTCAATATTGTATTTATCACAATTTTTACGTAATTGGTCAACTTGGTTTCTCGAAAGTTCGTCTTTGATGGGAAGGTGCTGATTGAGTGTTGGAACGTTGTGATCTGCAGTAGCAACAATTTGCTTTGGTCTAAACACAGGGATATTTTTGTCCTTTAACATTGAAAAAGCTTGAGGACTCGTCACTTCATGTATCAAATGTTTATCGATATAAAGTATATCAGGACCATCTTCAAGTTGATCGACAACATGGCTGTCCCAAACCTTGTCAAATAGTGTTTTTCCCATCCTAATTAGGTTTGCTTATGAATTCAGATTTGCAAGATCAACAATTCCAGGAATATCATCATCATTGATTTCTTTATGTGAATCTGCAAACTTCAAAAATTGTTCGTAAACTTTATCCAGCTGCAACTTGGTTAGTTCTATGCCAATATTTTTGGCGCGATAGGCAAGTGCTGCACGTCCACTGCGAGCAGTCAATACAATTGCAGAGGTTTCGACTCCAACATCATGTGGGTCAATGATTTCGTAGGTTTCTCTATTCTTGATAACACCATCCTGATGAATACCAGAGCTGTGGGCAAAGGCATTTGCCCCAACGATTGCCTTGTTGGCTTGCACACTCATCCCCATCGACTCAGAAACCATTTGAGAGGTATCGTACAACAGTTTGGTGTTGATATTTGTATCTAATTGCAAACGAGGATGTTGTCTCATAATCATCACCACTTCTTCTAGAGAAGTATTTCCAGCACGTTCTCCAATTCCATTGATGGTGCATTCGATTTGACGTGCGCCATTGACAGCACCTGCAATAGAATTTGCAGTTGCAAGGCCCAAATCATTATGGCAATGACAAGAAATGATAGCTCTTTCGATACCCTTAACATTTTCGACTAAATATTTGATTTTTGTACCATAGTCTTCTGGCAAGCAATATCCAGTCGTGTCAGGGATGTTTATAACAGTTGCACCAGCCTTGATTACCTCTTCACAAACTTTGGCAAGAAAATTATTTTCTGTTCGCCCAGCATCTTCTGCGTAGAACTCTATGTCCTCAACATACTGTTTGGCATGTTTAACAGCTCCAACAGCACGTTCTATAATTTTCTCACGACTCGAATTAAACTTATGCTTGATATGCGAGTATGAGGTACCTATTCCTGTGTGAATTCTTGGATGTTTTGCATGCTGAAGTGCTTGGGCAGCAACATCTATATCTTTTTGAACAGAACGAGTTAGTGCACATACAGATGCATTGGCAATAACCTTTGAAATTTCTTCAACAGAATGAAAGTCCCCAGGGCTGGAAATTGGAAATCCAGCTTCGATAACATCAACACCCAACTCGTCCAATCGAGTGGCAATATGAAGCTTTTGTTGGGTATTTAACTTGCAACCTGGAACCTGTTCACCATCACGCAAAGTGGTGTCAAAAATGTGAACTTTATTTTTTGGCATAAACAATTATATGACAATTGTATAAAGCAAATTTAAATTAAAAATATGGCTCAAAAAAATGTATATTTATGAATTACCAAAATTTAAATTTATATCATTTGACTTTTTGAAATTTTTCTATGCGTAATTTCCAAAAAGAGTCTCTTTTTCATTTGATTAAATCTTTATCAAAATCAGAAAAAAGGCAGTTTAAACTTTATGTAAATCGATTGCAATCCAATTCGAATACAAAGTTTATTGCTCTTTTCAATCTGTTGGATAAAATGAGTGTATATGATGAGCAAAAAATTTTTCAGTCAAAAATTGTGAAACGCGAACAGCTCTCAAATGTAAAGAGTCATTTGTACAAGCAAATTTTAATCAATTTGAGATTGTCGGCTTCAACAAAAAACAAGAGGCTACAATTGCGCGAACAACTTGACTATGTCTATATTCTGTACAACAAAGGAATGTATGAGCAAAGTTTACTGATGCTTCAGCGTGTGAAAGTACAAGCAGAAAAGCTGGATGATACTGCTGTAGTGTCGCACGCTTTAGAATTTGAAAAAGAAGTGCAGACGCAATACCTCTCCAAAACTAGTTTTGATTATGTCGATGAGCTTGTCAATAAATCTTTAGATCATGCTTCTCACAACCTCACCAAATCAAAACTATCTAGCTTGTCTTTGATGCTCCACGCCAAAAATGTACATTTTGGATATGTGAAGAATGATAAAGAATACAATGAAGTTACAAATTTTTTCGAGTCGCATATCCAGGAAATTGATTTGGAAACTTCTGGTTTGTCTGAAACTTACTGGTATTACAGCTCTTATATGCTGTACAGTATTCTTGTGCAAGATCTTCTTTCAGCATATAAATTTGCAAACAAGCTGATTGAACTTTTCTTTTTGTCTCCTGATATGATTGCTTTACATCCAGTATTTTTTATTCGGGGTCATCAATATTTATTTGAAATTTTATTTTTATTAAAATATCGCTCCAAATTCAAAATTGCATTGGAAAGGTTTGAGTCAACTATATCTCTTCCCAGCTTTCCGAGCAACCACAACATTTCGCCTTATATTTTTATGGGTAAATACAACAATAAAATCAATTTTCATTTTTTGGAGGGCAGTTTTGAAGAGGCCGTTCCTCTAATTCCTGATGTTTTGGATGGATTGTCTCAACACAGCGATCAGCTCGATCAACACAATATTATGGTCATGTATTATAAAATTGCTTGCATTTATTTTGGTGCTGAAAATCATGCGAAATGTATCGAGTATTTGCAATTTATCATTGATGATAAATCCCTACGAGTTCATCAAGATTTAATGTGTTTTTCGAGAGTGTTAAACGTTGTTGCGCACTATGATGCAGGCCTAGATTATGAAATTGAAAAGCAAGTAAAACAGACATATAAGTTTTTGTTAAAAATGGATGAACTTCAGTCGGTTCAGAAAGAGCTCATTCGATTTTTGAGGAGTTTGACTGACATCTACCCAAATAAATTGAAGCAAGCATTTCGTAAACTACATTCGTCATTAAAGAATTTTGAAAACGACCCATATGAAAAGCGATCATTTCTGTATTTAGATATTTTATCATGGTTAGAAAGCAAAATTGAAAATCGTTCTATAGGGGAGATCATTCGTGAAAAAGCTACAGTATTAATCCGCTAGGCTTGCATTCCAAACCACATCATCTGGAGTTGGCGCAAGAAAAGTCATCTCTTCCTTTTTTGTTGGATGTATCAAAGTAAGCGAACGAGCATGAAGGTGAATACTGCCATTTTTGTTTGGTCTTTTGGCGCCATATTTCAAATCCCCTTTGATGTGTAGTCCAACTGCTGCGAGCTGGGCACGAATCTGGTGATGCCTTCCAGTTTCAAGTTCAATGTCTAAAACATGATATGATTTTAGTTGTTTTACAACACGATAATGAAGTATAGCTTTCTTTGTATTTGGGGTGTTTTTTGGGTAGTGATAAGACTTATTTTTTGAAGGTTTTTTTTTGAGGAAATTCTCCAAAGTCGCTTCTGACTCAGGAGTGCCAGAAACAATTGCTTTATATTTTTTTTTGGGAACTCTTTCTTTAAATTGCTGACTGAGTCGCGAGAGTGCTTTTGAGGTTCTGGCAAGCACAATCACACCTGTTGTTGGCCTGTCGAGACGATGCACCAAACCCAAAAACACTTCCCCAGGCTTTTGGTATTTTTCTTTGATATATTTCTTGGCAAGATCGATAAGCGACTTGTCGCCTGTTTTGTCACCCTGAACAAGTAAACCAGCAGTTTTGTTGACAACTAATATTTGGTTGTCTTCGTAAATAACAGAGAGCGCTGACAATTAATACTGTTCGTTTTGATTCGGAAAGTCAACAGACTTCACGTCTGAAACATATTTTTCAATTGCTTTTTTCATGTCTTCGTAAAGGTTCATATACCTTCGTAAAAAACGAGGGTTAAACTCGTTTGTCAAACCTATAATATCATGAATCACAAGGACTTGCCCATCCACATCAGCCCCGGCTCCAATGCCAATCACTGGGATACTTAATTGTTGTGCAACTTGCTTTGCAAGTTTGGAGGGTATTTTTTCCAAAACCAATGCAAAACAGCCGAGTTCTTCTAGCCTTTTTGCATCAGAAAGAAGTTTTTTTGCCTCTTCCTCTTCCTTAGCTCGCACAGAATAGGTGCCGAATTTATAGATGGATTGTGGTGTGAGACCAAGGTGTCCCATCACAGGAATCCCTGCATTTAGGATTTTGGTGATTGATTTTTCAATTTCTTTTCCACCTTCCATTTTCACTGCGTGGGCGCCAGATTCTTTCATAATTCTTATCGATGAACGAAGCGCCTCTTGAGAGTCTGATTGATAGCTGCCAAAAGGCAAATCCACAACAACAAGTGCACGTTTGCTTGCTCGCACAACACCAGAGGCATGATAAATCATTTGGTCAAGTGTGATTGGAACTGTTGTTTCATGACCTGACATGACATTCGAAGCAGAATCGCCAACAAGAATCACATCCACATGAGCAGCATCCACAACAGTCGCCATCGAATAGTCGTACGCCGTGAGCATGGTAATCTTCTCTTTTGAAGTTTTCATCTTACTGAGACTGTTTGTGGTCACTATTTTATAATCTTTTGCTGACTTAGACATGGCACAAATTTGCTCAAAAATACATTATATAGTCGAACAATGCCATAACTGACAGCCTGTCAGTATGATGCCAATGGCATAGTCATTGAGTTATTTTAAAAAAATTATAAAACATGAGTAAAATAATCGGTATTGATTTAGGAACAACAAACTCTTGTGTTTCTGTTATGGAAGGAAATGAGCCAGTTGTGATTCCAAATGCAGAAGGTAAACGAACAACGCCATCTGTTATTGCTTTTGTCGAAGGTGGTGAAATCAAGGTTGGCGATCCAGCAAAGCGACAAGCAGTGACCAATCCAACC
>CAXGAP010000033.1:0-13983 GCA_964008075.1 uncultured Flavobacteriaceae bacterium | reverse complement strand
CTTAAAGGTTTACCAGTTTTAAGCATATGTTGTATGCGCTCGAGCGTTTTACGCTCTGTGCAAAGAGATAAAAACGCCTCTCTTTCAATATCCAAGAGATATTGCTCAGAAACATAAGATGGCTGCGAAAGGTCACCACCAGCCATTACGTATGCCAACTTATTGGCAATTTTTTTGTCGTGCTCCGATATATACTGCGCTGCTTCCATAGCGTCTGTACCTACCAAAAACATCCCAAGTGCTTGCTTACCAAGAACCTTCACATCTTTTCTCGCCATTGGTTTGGTGTATCCAGATTCTGCGAGTAAAATGGCATGTTTTTTGGCAATCGCAATTTGTTGGTCGGCATTGACAACGACAACGTCCTTTCCTTGTTGTAAAATGCCCAGGTCGTATGCTTCGTAAGCAGATTTGGCAACTTTAGCCATTCCTATTGTTAGAAAATATTCTTGTAGCACATTGAGTTCCACGTCATTTTTACGAAATGAATCGGATGCACGAAGTGCCATCTCTTTTGATCCACCACCGCCAGGAATCACGCCAACACCAAATTCAACCAAACCAATATAGGTTTCGGCTGCGGCCACAACCTTGTCTGCATGTAAGCTCAACTCACAGGCTCCTCCTAACGTAAGTGTGTGAGGTGCTGCGACAGTGGGGATGGATGAATAACGCATGCGCATCATAGTGTCTTGAAAGTATTTGATAGCCATATTGAGCTCATCATATTCTTGCTCGACAGCCAACATAAATATCATTCCGATATTTGCCCCAGCAGAAAAATTTGCCCCTTGATTCCCAACCACAAGTGCTTGAAAATCCTTTTCAGCAACATCAATTCCTTTGTTGATCCCCTGCAAAACGCCACCCCCAATTGTATTCATCTTAGAATGAAACTCGACATTCAGCACACCATCTCCGATGTCAATGAGCGAGCATTCATCGTTTTTCCAGATTGTGTTTGAGGTTCTGAGGTAATCCAAAAAAATGAAACTGCTCTGACCAGGGATAGCGTTCATCTTCTTGCTCTCAACATCGTAAAAGCTCTGACTGCCATCTTCCAAAGCATAAAAACTATGGTTGTTTCCTTTGGTCATTGCAATAACCCAATCTGCAACTTTGTGACCTGCTTCTTTAATCAGTTCAATGCCTGTTTCAAGTCCAATTGCATCCCAAATTTCAAAAGGACCATGCGTCCATCCAAAGCCAGCTTTCATGGCATCATCGATGCGATAAACTTCATCAGAAATTTCAGGAATTCGATATTGGATGTAAGCAAACAGTTCACCGAAATTTTTTCGATAAAATGCGCTTGCCTTGTCTTTTCCTGAAATTAAAATGGGATAACGATCAGCGAGATCGTCAATAGATTTTGTTTTTTCTAAGGTATCGAATTGTGCACGTTTTTTCGCACGATATTCGAGAATATTCAGGTCTAAAGTTAAGATCTTTGACTTCCCTTTTTCGCCTTTCACCTTTTTATAAAAACCCTGTCCGCTTTTGGAGCCAAGCCACTGCTTTTCCATCATTGTGGCTATAAAGTCAGGCAGCATGAACACCTCTCTACGCTCATCGTTTTCACAGTTTTCATAAAGTCCATTTGCTACATGAACCAAAGTGTCGAGACCAACAACATCAACAGTTCGAAATGTTGCTGATTTGGGCCTGCCGATCACAGGGCCTGTGAGCTTGTCGATTTCTTCCACAGTCAACCCCATATCCTTTACTTGATGAAAGAGACTTTGAATGCAAAAAATACCAATTCGATTGCCAATAAAAGCAGGTGTGTCTTTCGCAAGAACCGATCGTTTGCCCAAAAAAGTTGTCCCATAATCAATCAAAAATGAAGTGACTTCTGACAAACAATTGGGACCTGGAATGACCTCAAAAAGTTTTAAATAGCGAGGAGGGTTGAAAAAATGGGTCACAGCAAAATGCTTTTGAAAATCATCTGATCGCCCTTTGTTCATCATCGCTATCGGGATTCCAGAGGTGTTGGAAGTGATCAGTGTGCCAGCTGTTCTATGCGTTTCAATTTGTTCAAAAACACTTTGTTTGATGTCAAGTCTTTCAACCACCACCTCGATAATCCAGTCCACATCAGCGATTTTTGAAATATCATCTGACAAATTCCCTGTGTGGATTCGTTTTTTAAAATCAGCGTGATAAAGAGGTGCTGGATTGGATTTGATCGCTTGTAAAAGGTTGGCGTCAACGATGCGATTGCGAACAGCTGCATCGCTGAGTGACAATCCTTTTGCCTTTTCTTTTTCATTCAACTCATTTGGTGCAATGTCAAGCAGTAATACCTCTACACCAATATTTACAAAATGACAGGCAATACCAGAACCCATAATTCCAGATCCGATTACTGCCACTTTTGATATTATTCTTCTACTCATGAAACTTGTTTTTGGGGGATAAAAATGGATCTGCCTTGTACTTTTTGCAAAATCAATTCGATGACTTTATAAAAAGACTCGAGGTCTTTTTCGCTAACTGCCTCTTCAATTGATTGATTAAACTGAATTACAATTTCTTTTGATAAAGATCGCTTCTCAAGCCCTTCTTTTGTCAATTTTATCAAAACACCTCTTCCATCGTCTGGGTTGGGTTCTCTTCGAATAAGGCCTTGATTCTCCATAGTCTTTAGTGTGCGCGACAAGCTGGTTGATTCCATGCCCATACGAGGACCCAATGAGGTGGACGGAACGCCTTCCTCAGTATCTATACTCAATAGGGCTAGCCCTGTTGCCATACTCGCTCCATATTTGGATGCCTCTTCATTATACATTTTAGAAACAGCTTGCCATGTGGCACGTAAAAAGTGATCAATTGTTTTTGTTCGCATAAATTCAAATGTAATAAAATTTTATTATGCACGCATAATAAATAGAAGAAAAAAAAAGATTATGAATAAATGTCTTCAATTAGTGATTTGTATCTATCAGCAATGATTTTTCTTTTAAGTTTCATTGTGGGGGTGAGGTGCCCTGCGTCAATACTCCAAACATCATCTGTTAGTCTAAATGCTTTTACTTTTTCCCATTGGGCAAAGTTGCTATTAGCGTTTTCAACGTCAGCGTTTATTTTTTCAATCACTTTATTGTCTTGAATGAGTTTTTTCTGTGTCAATGGTTTTTCAGTATGACCTAACCACGCATTCACAGCTTCAAAGTTGAGTTGAATAACAGCCGAGGGAAATTTTTGATTTTCACCAATCACCATGACTTGGTCGATTAAGGTCGATTGCTTGATTACATTTTCAATCACTTGTGGGGCGACATATTTACCCCCCGATGTCTTAAACATTTCTTTTTTGCGATCAGTGATCACCAAAAAGCCATCATCGTCCAAATGGCCAATGTCTCCGGTGTGGAAGTAACCACTTTTGATGACTTCATCTGTCAATTCCTGGTTTTTGTAATAGCCCATCATTATGTTTGGACCCTTACAAAGGATTTCGCCATCCTCTGCAATTTTTACCTGCACTTGATCGACTACTTTACCCACACTGCCGATTCGGAAATTCCCATTTCTCATATCATTGACAGAGATGACAGGCGAAGTTTCGGTCAAACCATACCCTTCAACAACTGTTAGCCCTGCAGCTGTAAACACCCGCGCAAGGCGAGGTTGAAGCGCAGCACTACCAGAGGCAATGAGTTTCAAATTACCACCGAGCGCAGCTTTCCATTTTTTAAATATCAATGCTCTTGCAATCGATAGTTTGATACTGTAAACAAAACCATTCTTTTTATAAGGCTCATAAGCAAGACCAATATCAACAGCCCAATTGAATAATTTCTTTTTGACCCCAGTAAGGGTTTGTCCCTTGCCATAAATTTTGTCATATAGTTTTTCCAACAAGCGAGGAACAGCAGTCATTACATCAGGATTGACTTCATTGAGGTTGTCACCAATGGTCTCGAGCGATTCTGCAAAATGAACCTCAGTTGATGTGACTTGATACAAGTATATCAACATTCTTTCATAGATGTGACATAGTGGTAAAAAGCTCAATGCCACTGCTTTCCCTGTCTCAAGTGGCAAACGTTTCTGAGCTGCAAACACATTTGACACGATGTTTTTGTGACTCAGCATCACCCCTTTTGGAGTCCCAGTAGTCCCAGAAGTATATATAATTGTAGCCAAATCAAGTGGTAAAACAGATTCTTTAATGGCCTGTACTTTTGGCTGGTGAGCAGCATCTCTTCCCAGCTCAAGCACCTTAGTCCAGTGCTGACAACCCTTGATTTGATCAAAACAATACACTTCTTCAAGCTTTGGGCATTCTTTTCTAATGGTTTTGATTTTGTTATACACTTCCACATCAGACACAAAACAGAACTTAGATTCTGAATGGTTGATGATGTAAGCATAATCTTCAGCAGTGATGGTCGGGTAAATCGGTACATCGATCCCACCAATTTGAAGTACGCCAACGTCAACTATGGACCATTCTGTTCGGTTGTTGGAGGAGATAATGGCGACCTTATCTCCTTTACTCACACCAAGTTGTATCAGACCACGACTGATTTGATTCGATTTTTCTAAATGTTCTTCTGATGAAGTGGATACCCACTCGCCATCGTACTTTGTGTTAAAAGCACGTGATAGTGGAGAATACTTTGCTTGATTCTCAATAAAATCAAATAAACGTGTTGGAGTGTTCAATTTAACTTTCATTTTATTGCCTATTAACAAATATGCATTTATTTATTGAAAAGAAAAAATCATTGACCTACTGACCCGTTTGAAACCACTTGTTGGCATCAATAAGGGCCTTCACCCATGGTGAGATGATATCCTCTTTTCTGTCATCTGGGTAATGTGCCCAATTCCAAGGGAAGATGGAACGTTCTAAATGAGGCATCATCACAACATGACGCCCATCATCACTGCTCAATATTGCAGTCCCATAATCTGATCCATTTGGGTTTGCAGGGTAGTGGTCATAGGAGTATTTACCTACAATTTGATAATCACTTTCCTCCAATGGAAGCGCAAAACGACCCTCTCCATGCGCTGACCAAATTCCCAGTCTTGTGCCACTCAAGCCCTGAAACAACACAGTGTTGTTGGATTGAATATCAATGGTGCTAAATACACATTCAAATTTTCCAGAATCGTTGTGTTTCATTTTAGGCTTTTGCTTATGAGTGGGGTGCAATAAACCCAATTCAACAAAAAGCTGGCAACCATTACAAACACCTAAAGAAAGCGTATCTGGACGTTGAAAGAAGTCTGTAATTGCTTTTTTGGCAAAGGCATTGTATGTAAATGTACCTGCCCACCCTTTGGCAGAGCCAAGCACATCCGAGTTTGAAAACCCTCCAACAGCTACAATCAATTGCACATCGCTAAGATCTTCTTGCCCAGACATCAAATCTGTCATATGAATATCTTTGACTTCAAAGCCAGCCAAATCCATCATGTAGGCCATTTCACGTTCAGAGTTACTTCCTTTTTCGCGTATAATTGCTGCATTGATTCGCTGATCTTGATTGACACTAGGCAGCTTTCCATCAAATGAGGATGGGAATGAAAAGGTCAGTGGTGTTTTTTCGATGTTTTCAAATCGTTCTTTTGCTTTTGCAGGAACTGTTTGATGGTTGTCCATCAAATAAGAGGTTGTCATCCAATGTTTTCGATAGGTGGGGATATGAAAATCAAAGCGATCACTTCCCAAATGAATTTTGACAATATCTGATTCGTTGACTTCACCGATTTCGAAAATGGAGACACCTTTTCTTTTGAGGTGCTGTGCGCTTTCAGCATTGATTTGAATCACAACAGCAGGGCTTTCAGCGTATATTATTTGTGGATCAAATGAAGATAAGTCAATGCGCAACCCAATTTTATTTTCAGCAAAACACATCTCTAGTAAAGTGGTTATGAGACCTCCCGAACCAATGTCATGCCCAGCATAGATTTCACGCTTTTTGACAAGCTCCTGTATGGCATCAAAATTCACTTTAAACTGCGCGGCATCACTCACATCAGCTGCTTGATTCCCTACACAATTTTTGAGTTGTGCATAGGCAGTTCCTCCAAGTTGACAGTTTTGATCGCTCATTGGAATATAGTAGAGCTTCCCTTTTTTGGGACGTGCCATCGGGTGAACAACACTTTTGATATCGCTACAATGTGCAGATGCAGATATGATGACAGTTCCTGGTGCCAATACTTCTTTGTCACTATATTTTTGTTTCATCGACAAAGAATCTTTTCCTGTTGGGATATTGACACCCAGAGAAATCGCAAAAGCAGCACAGGCTTCAACAGCACTATAAAGGCGTTCGTCTTCCCCTTGATTGTTGCAGGGCCACATCCAATTGGCAGAAAGGCTAATAGCACTTAATCCATTTTCAAGAGGAGCCCAAATGATGTTTGTCAATGCTTCAGCGATTGAAATTCGACTCCCTGCTGCAGCATCAATCAGAGCAATTGCTGGAGCATGGCCAATAGAGGTTGCAATTCCTTTTTCCCCCAAATAATCGAGTGCAACGACCCCACAGTTTGCCAGTGGTAGTTGAAGTGATCCAACAGTTTGTTGTTGGGCAACACGACCACCAACACAGCGATCAACTTTGTTTGTCAGCCAATCTTTGCACGCAACGCTTTCCAGTTGGAGTAAGTTTTCGACATCGCTGTAGAGTTTCTTGAGGTCAAATGGCACATCTGAAAGCTGTGTTTCTTGACGCTGATCGACTAAAACAGTTTTTGGTGTTTTGCCAAAAAAATCATCAATAGACAAGTCAATCGGCTTGGTTTTTTTACTTTCAGAATGCACCACAAAACGATTGTCTTCAGTGATATATCCCACGTCAAACAGAGGTGCTCTTTCTCGTTCTGCAATTTTTTGCAAGTTCGGAAGGTCTTTTTTACTGATAATCAAGCCCATTCGTTCTTGCGACTCGTTTCCAATAATTTCTTTTGCCGAAAGTGTTTTGTCGCCAATCGGCAAGGCATCGATATTGATGATCCCTCCAGTGTCTTCAACAAGTTCTGAAAGGCAATTGAGGTGGCCACCTGCTCCATGATCGTGAATAGATATGATCATGTTATCATTAGATTCTGCCAATGCTCGAATCACATTGGAAACTCGTTTCTGCATTTCGGGGTTGGAGCGTTGCACAGCATTTAGTTCAATTCCAGAAGAGAAAGCACCTGTATCGGCAGACGATACTGCAGCTCCTCCCATACCAATACGATAATTATCTCCACCAAGTATCACAATACGATCTCCTTTTTTTGGCATTCTTTT
The DNA here is from genome assembly GCA_964008075.1 of uncultured Flavobacteriaceae bacterium. Classification (GTDB taxonomy): domain Bacteria; phylum Bacteroidota; class Bacteroidia; order Flavobacteriales; family Flavobacteriaceae; genus UBA724. The sequence continues at coordinate 6,713 of CAXGAP010000033.1, read as the reverse complement.
GGCATTGTGATCGGCATGCGCATAACCAACACCTCCAGCAAGCATAATAACTTTATCATAGCCTATTGTTCGACCATTTTCCTCATGTTCAAAAGTCAATAAAGAACCAGTGATGAGAGGTTGTCCAAACTTATTTCCAAAATCACTTGCTCCATTGGATGCTCGGATCAGAATATCCAATGGTGTTTGATACAGCCAGTCGCGCGGAGGTTGATGCTCCCAAGGGCGATTGGGTTTGGTTCGAGGATAAGAAGTCATATAAACAGCTGTTCCTGCCAAGGGAATCGACCCTGTGCCACCTGCCATCCGATCTCTTATTTCACCCCCAGAACCTGTGGCAGCGCCACTAAATGGCTCGACAGTGGTGGGGAAATTGTGCGTTTCTGCCTTAAGCGAAATGATAGATGGAATGCTCTTTTTTCTGTAAACACCAGCTTGGTCTGCGTGTTGGGGTGAAAACTGTTCAATGATCGGACCTTTTATAAAAGCGACATTGTCTTTGTATGCAGAGACTAGGTTTTCTGGGTGTTTTTTTGAAGTGTTTTTAATCAAAGAAAATAATGACTCTTCTTTTTGAATCCCATCGATGTCAAAAGAACCATTGAAGATTTTATGACGACAATGCTCTGAATTTACTTGCGAAAAACCAAACACTTCTGAGTCGGTTAATGAACGTCCGAGCTGCTTTGATAATTGCTCAAGATAATTCACTTCATCACTGTTTAGCGATAGCCCCTCAGCTTTGTTATAGGCAGCGATATCGTCAATTTCACGAATGGGTTCTGGCTTGATGTCGATGCTAAACAAGTTTTGATCCAAACCATCAAAACGTTCAGATGTCATTGGATCAATGGTTTCGTCTGCTGCCAAAGGGATGAATTGCTCAATTCGAACAATCCCTTCAATCCCCATATTTTGTGTAATCTCAACTGCGTTGGTGCTCCAAGGCGTAACCATGCTCACTCGTGGACCTACATAAACACCATCAATTGTAGTGTTTTGAAGATAGGGTTGCTCGCCAAATAGCCAGCTGAGTTTAGAGATGACATCTGCATCAATAGATGTTTGAATCTGCAAGGCAAAGATGCGTTGGGTTGTATCCCCAAAAAAACAAATCATAGACACAGAATGATGTACAAAAATAATTAATTGATTGTTTGTAGGGTATGGATAATGATAGGAAAGTATGAATCCTTTTCACTTATTTATCAACAATCATGATCGAATCATTCTTGCCATATAGAACCCATCAAAACCACTTTTGGCAGGGCTTATCAAGTTATCTTTTTCGAGTGTAAATTCAGTTCCTTTTGGTGATTTTAAAAACTGCTCTACTTGCTCTTGGTTTTCCTCTTTCAGTATCGAGCAGGTTGCATAGATCAGTTTCCCGCCAGGTTTAACCATCGACGCATAAACACTTAAAATTTGTTGTTGTGTTTGCTTTACTCTTTCTAAAAAATCAGCATCAATTTTCCATTTTGCATCAGGGTTGCGACGCAATACACCTAGACCAGTACAAGGTGCATCGATCAAAACACGATCAGCACGATTTTGTAGTTTTTTAATCACCTTGTTCGAGCTGATTTGTCTTGTCGTGATGTTGTGTGCCCCTCCGCGTCGTGCTCTTCTTTTCAGTTCATGTAGTTTGTGTGAATAAATATCCAGTGCTGTGAGTTGCCCTTTGTTTTCCATCAAGGCAGCGAGGTGTAAACTCTTACCACCAGCACCTGCACAAGCATCGATTACCTGCATCCCAGGAGATACTTCTGCGAAATATCCAACGAGCTGCGAAGAAGCATCTTGCACCTCAAAGAAACCCTTTTGAAACGATTCAGTGTCAAACACATTTGCCCTTTCTTCCAAAATCAGAGCATCTGGATAGGAGGGGTGTGAAACGAGCTTGAACCCCTCTAGCGTTAATTCTTTTTCAAGGATTTTAGGGTTTGTTTTTAATCTATTGACGCGCAGCACCACACTTGCTTGGGTGTTGAGTGCGTCGAGCTCATCTCGCCATTTGCTTTCCCCAAAATTGGCAACGCCAATGTTATCCAACCAATCTGTAATCGAGCATACCAAAGCTCGATGTTTTTGAAGACTATCAAATTTTCCCTTGACCCTTCGAGCAGGTGTTTTCTGAACCTCGTCCCAAGGAGGAAGTGAAATGCCTTGTAGCACCCACCTCACGCTGAGCAGCCGCCAGAGATTCGAATTGCTAAAGGGCTCTTTCACATCAGCCAATTCGGCATAAAGGCGTTTCCAACGAATGATTTCATAAGTGTTTTCAGCAATAAATCCACGATCTCGTTTCCCCCAACGCTTGTCTGACTTGAGCATTTTTGCAATGATCTTATCTGCCTGTTTGCCTTGGTTAAAAATAGCCTCCAAACAGTTGACCACAGCAACTGCAAGGTTTTTGTGGAGTCGTACTTGCTTATGCCCCTGCTTCATCGACTGATTATTGAAAAGATTGGAGTTCGATGAGTTTGTTGTAAGCACCCTTTTTGGAAATCAATTCATCATGTGTACCTCTTTCAACAATCTTTCCATTCTGTAAAACAATAATCAAATCTACATTCTGTATGGTTGATAAACGATGGGCAATGACAATGGATGTTCTATTTTTCATCATTTCGATCAGTGCGTCCTGTACCAATCGTTCAGATTCTGTGTCTAGGGCAGAAGTTGCCTCATCTAAGATTAGAATCCCTGGATTTTTAAGCACAGCCCTAGCGATCGATAGTCTTTGTTTTTGCCCACCTGAAAGCTTGTTTCCTCGTTCTCCAATCACTGTATCAAATCCTTGGGGAAGGGCCTTGATAAACGATAATGCGTTAGCAATTTCAGCTGCATTTTGAAGTTCTTTTTCAGTGGCGTCAGGCTTTGCAATTCGAAGATTATTCGCAACAGTATCGTTGAACAAAATAGCCTCTTGCGTAACGATTCCCATAAATGAACGCAGCTTATCTTTGGTCAATTTTCGAATGTCTATACCATCGATAGAAATGGAACCATCACTAACATCATAGAAACGAGGGACTAGATTTGCAATGGTTGTTTTACCTCCACCAGAGGGTCCAACGAGTGCTACAGATGATCCTTTTGGGATGCTCAAATTGAGCTTTTCAATCACAATTTTATCTTCATAGGCAAAAGAGACATTATCAAATACTACTTCTTTTTTGAAAGCGTTAAGTCTCTCAGGTTTTGCTGGATCCTTGATGGGGTTGTTGGTTTCGAGTATTTCAAGGATACGAGCAGCAGCTGCATTCCCTTTTTTGATGCTGTACAATGCTTTACTAATGCCTTTTGCAGGGGTTAATACACCATATGCCAATGCCAAAAAGGTGAGAAAGGCTGCAGCGTTGAGCTCTTTTTCCACAAGCACCAAACTGCCACCATACCACAATAAAATTCCAAAGACACCAATGCCTAAAAATTCACTGAGAGGGCTCGATAAGTTCATCCGATTGATCAAACTATTTGATAGTTTAAACAAACGATGATTCGTTGCTTTAAAATTATTTTGAAACGCTTTTTCTGCTCGAAAAGCTTTAATGATATTGAGTCCGCCAATGGTCTCCTCAATCTTGGAAAGAATATCACCAACTTCAATTTGAACCTTATTTGATTTGGGTTGTAGTGTCTTTCCTATTCTTGAAATGATGATACCAGCAAATGGTACAAACAACAGCACAAATATTGAGAGTTGAGGACTGATGCTGAACATCATAATCAGCGCAAATAAAATTGTGAGTGGTTCGCGAATGAGCAGCTCGAGTATGGATAAAAAGCTATATTGAACTTCAGTAACGTCGTTTGAAACACGCGACATAAAATCACCTTTTCGCTTTTCAGTAAAGTGTGCAATCGACAAATTAGTAATTGTGTTGTACAATGCGATTCGGATATCTTTTAAAATCCCATTGCGCAAAAAAGTGATGAAGAACAACGCAATGTAGTTGAATAGATTTTTTAATAAAAAGGTGACTAAAATCAAGGAAATCACCAATACTAAAGCACGCTTTGGGTCATCGCTGGCATAAAGAGTGATTTCAAAACTCATTCGTTCAGAGATGTAGGTTTTAAAATCTAACGCACCTGAAAAGGAGGGTTTGGTGTAAACAGCTCGGTTTTCCCCAAACAATACTTCCAACATCGGCATAAGCACCAAAAATGAAAAAGCATTAAAGAAAGCATACAAAATATTGAAGAAAATATTCAGCGCCATGTACTTGGAGTAGGGCTTGGCAAATCGAAATATTTTCCAAAAATAGGTCATGCTGTTAATCCTAATTGCACGCACATACGATCAATTCTATCGATTAAATCTGAGCGCAATGCAGTGTATTCTAAACGATTATTGAAAGGACAGTGAACACTGAAATAAAATTTGATTTTTGGCTCAGTGCCGCTCGGTCGCGCTGCGACTTTGGTGCCATTTTCAGCTGTAAATATAATGACATCTGATTTGGGAAGCGTCATCTTTTCTTTTTTACCACTCTTACAGTCGAGTTTTATTCCTGTTTTAAAATCTTCAATGGTTTCAATCACAACACCATCGATTTCAATGGGTGGTGTTTTTCGAAGATTGTCCATCATTTGTTTTATCTCATGTGCACCCTCTTTTCCTTTTTTTACAAATGAGACCAGTTTTTCTTGATATAACCCAAATTTCTCATAGGCTTTTAGCAGCTGATCGAAAAAGGTTTCACCATTTGATAGGGCAGTTGATGCGATTTCACATGCGAGTAATGATGATGTGATGGCGTCTTTGTCTCGTACAAAATCCCCAACCATAAATCCAAAACTCTCTTCGCCGCCTCCTACAAAAGCTTCATCAGGATAATCTTCAATCATTTTAGCAATCCATTTAAAACCAGTTAAGCCTATTTTGCAATCGAGGTTGTAGTGTGATGCCAACTTTTCCATCATGGGGGTTGAAACAACAGTTGACCCAATGAAATAAGCTTTGTTTTGATCTCGTTTGAGATGTTTCAAAATAAACTGGGTCATTACAATCATCGTTTGATTGCCATTGAGGAGTTCCAACTCGCCCTTTTGATTTCGAACAGCTATCCCTAATCGATCTGCATCTGGGTCAGTGCCAATCACAATGTCAGCATTGACTTCCTCTGCTTTTTGTAGTGCCAAAGCTAGCGCTGCAGGTTCTTCAGGGTTGGGAGAATCTACTGTTGGAAAATCCCCATCTGGTTCAGCTTGTTCATCTACAATATAGACTTGTGAGTAGGCTGCTTTTTGCAACACAGCTGGAATAGCAGTAATCGATGTGCCGTGAAGTGAAGTGAATACAATTTTGAGTTTTGATCGATCGCCATTCCCCAGTCGACCATTGGCAACGCAAGCATCTTGAAAGACCTCATCTACTTCTTTGTCTATAGATGTAATATTCTCTGGTTTGGCAACAAATTGAATGTCAGAAAATTGACTGGCATTAATTTCTTCAATAATCGCATTGTCGTGTGGTGGTACAATCTGTCCACCATCTTCCCAATAGACCTTATAGCCATTATATTCAGGTGGGTTGTGGGAGGCAGTAAGAACAACACCACATTGAGCGCCCAACTCACGCACAGCGAATGACACTTCAGGGGTTGGCCGAAGTGCCGAAAAAAGATAGACATGAATATCGTTTGCAGAAAAAATATCTGCCACAGTTTGCGCAAGTGTATCACTTTGGTGTCTACAGTCATACCCAATAATGACCTTTGCTTGTTTATCAGGAAACTTTTTTTTGATGTAGTTGCTTAGTCCTTGGGTGTTGCGTCCAAAAGTATATCGATTCACTCGATTGGTGCCAACGCCCATGATGCCGCGCATACCCCCAGTCCCAAATGATAGGTTGGTATAAAAGGCATCTTCTAACGCTTTGGGGTTGTTTAAAAGGGCAGTAACTTTTTCTTGTGTTTTTTTGTCAAAAGGATCTTTTTGCCATTTGGCAACCTGAACCATAAAGTTGTCATCCATTGGATTTAATTACAAGCAACAAATTTAGGCAATCATTTGATTTTCAACCCTTAAATTGTTTCGCGAATCTTATAATTCGGAATTTTGTTTCGACTTCTTAGAAACAACTCTGCTAAAAACCCAGCAAGAAAAAACTGACTTCCTAAGATCATGGTCGTTAAGGCAATGTAAAACTCAGGTCTTTCGGTAATCAGTCGGCCTTCTGTTTCTAGATAGAGTTTATCGATCCCTAGGTACAAAGCAAAGCCAAAACCAGTGACGAGCATCAATGTTCCAACCAACCCAAAAAAATGCATAGGTCGTTTGCCAAATCGCTGTAAAAAAAGAAGTGTGATCAGATCCAAAAACCCATTGACAAATCGTTTGGGACCAAACTTGGTTTTCCCATATTTTCGTGCACTGTGTTCAACAACCTGTTCCCCAATGGCACTATATCCAACATGTTTGGCCAACAGTGGGATGTATCGATGCATTTCACCATGGACTTGAATCGATTTTACAACTTCTTTTCTGTATGCCTTCAGGCCACAGTTAAAATCATGTAAAGGGATTCCTGAAAAAAGGCGTGCAGTCCAATTGTAGAACCTTGAAGGAATCGTCTTTGTAAAAAGAGGATCATGTCGCACCTTTTTCCAACCAGAAACCAGGTCTAGATTCTCACTTTTCAGTTTATTGTAAAGTGCTTCTAACTCTTTAGGATTATCTTGTAAATCAGCATCCATTGTAAA
>CAXGAP010000032.1:0-14321 GCA_964008075.1 uncultured Flavobacteriaceae bacterium | reverse complement strand
AAAAAGAACGCATACATTGGTATATCTTTTATCGTTTTGGTGTTTGGAATTCTTTTTGTACCCAAAATTGTCAATAGTATTCAACAGGAGGATTGGGTGTCGTCCAATCGCTTGAGTGCCTCTCAAAATCAACTGGTGTATATCAATCTAAATGGCGTAAATAAAAAAGTCCCCGACTTTGTTCTAACCAATCAAGATAGTTTATTTATCTCCAACGAAGATTATCTTGGCAAGGTTTACCTTGTTGAATTCTTTTTTACAAGCTGCCCCACCATTTGTCCTCGGATGAATGTTAATATGAAAAAAATAGAGGCTGTTTTTGGTGATCGAGAAGATTTTGGAATCGCATCGATAACAATTGACCCTGAAACTGATACCCCTTCGCAACTCAAAACCTACGCAGAATCATACGAAGTGTTTAGTCCCAATTGGCACTTTCTCACTGGTGATCAAGACTATATTTATGAGCTTGCCAATCGAGGGTTTAATATCTTTGCAGGGATCAATTCCGATGTTGCAGGTGGCTTTGAACATCAAGGATATTTTGCTTTGGTAGACCAGCGAGGATATATACGATCTCGCACCGATAATGCTGGCAACCCAATAGTTTACTACCTTGGCATCGATGAAAATGATGTCGATGAACAAGGTACAGAAATGCTTCTGGAAGACATCCCAAAATTGCTAGAAAATGAATAAGAAAAAACTGTATAATCGACTTATTATTGCCACCTCGATTGCAATACCTGTTGTTGTTGCGATTTTATTTCGTGTTCGAATACCAAACGTAGAGCCTCTCGACGAGCTTCCCCCAATTTATGCTGGAATCAATGCACTCACAGCTATGTTTTTGTTGATCGCCTTGGTTGCAATCAAACAGGGAAAACGAAAATTTCACGAGAACTTGATGAAGATTAACATCTTGTTTTCACTTGCTTTTTTGGTGATGTATATAGCTTATCATATGACATCCGACCCAACACCATATGGAATGGTTGATGGGGTGTTTGTAGCAAGTCAGACTTCCAAAACCATCTACCTAGTGATATTGATTTCACATATTATTTTGTCCATTGTATTAATTCCCTTGGTACTATTAGCCTATTCAAAAACAGTACTGGTGGATTTTGTTGAACACAAGAAAATAGCTCGTATAGCCTATCCTATCTGGTTATATGTGACTGTTACAGGTGTTATTGTATTTCTGATGATTGCACCCTATTACACATGAAATCAATAAAATTCTTATTAGCCTGTAGCTTTTTGATTCGAAGTCAAATCCTCACCGCACAGTGTTCGATGTGTAGGGCAGTACTTGAAACTGGAGCAGATGCAAAAATGGCAGAGCAGTTAAATGACGGCATCGTTTATTTGATGATAATGCCCTACCTTCTTGTAGGTACAATAGGATTCATTGTTTATCGTAAGTACTTCAAAAAATAAAAATTTTTATTATGCGCGCATAATAAATTGGATTATATTTACAAATTAATTGACATACAGTCTTTATAAATACATATTGCCCTATGTCAATTCTTACAACTAAAATTTAAAATTCCTTTGAATTAAAAAACTACTAATAAGACAAATTTTAACCCAATATATCCCTATGATAGAATTTCGTGATATTCACAAGTCGTATAACCTCGACTCCAATCCATTGCACGTATTAAAAGGGATCAACTTATTAGTTGAAGAAGGAGAGTTGGTGGCAATTATGGGTGCATCAGGGTCAGGAAAATCTACAATGCTTAATATTTTGGGGATGCTAGATGAGTCAGACACTGGTACTTATAGCCTCGATAACACCCCAATCGTGAAGTTAAACGAGACAAAAGCAGCGCAATACAGAAACAAGTTTTTGGGTTTTGTATTCCAATCGTTTAATTTGATATCTTATAAAACCGCACTTGAAAACGTTTCTCTACCTCTTTATTATCAAGGATTGCCAAGAAAAGAACGTCAAATAAAAGCAAAAGAGCAATTGATAAAAGTTGGCTTGGGAGAACGAACGCATCATGTTCCAAGTGAACTCTCTGGTGGAGAAAAGCAAAGGGTGGCGATTGCTCGAGCGCTCGTCACAAATCCAATGGTACTTCTTGCCGATGAACCAACAGGAGCACTCGATACCAAAACTTCCTATGAGCTGATGGCATTACTGCAAGAAATCAATGATCAAGGTAAAACGATTATCGTGATTACTCACGAATCGGATATTGCCAATATGTGTAAAAGAATTGTGTATTTGCGTGATGGTGTGATTGTTGAGGATAAAAAAATTAAACAGAATAAAGCGAAAGACTATGTGGAATAGGGATCGTTGGCGGGAGATTTTTGAAACCCTTAGTAAAAACAAATTAAGAGCTTCTCTTTCTGGTTTTACGATTGCTTTGGGGATATTCATATTTGTCACACTCTATGGCTTTGGCAATGGACTGAAAAACTCATTTCAAGAGTTTTTTCTAGATGATGCAACCAACACCCTTTGGATCTACCCTGCCCAAACGACCAAACCCTACAAGGGATTTAAATCACGTCGGAATATCGAATTTAAAAATGATGACCTTGAAGACATACAAACCGATTTCAGTTTGTTTGTGGAAGGAATCACACCTCGAATTTCGAGAGGTGCTCAGGTCAGTTATAACACAGATAGTAACTCCTATACTGTTCGAGCAGTAGGGCCTGTACATCAATCAATAGAAAAATCTTTGGTGTATGCTGGTCGTTACATCAACCACATTGATGTTGAACAATACAGCAAGCATGCAGTGATTGGTCGTCTTGTAGCGAAAGATTTATTTAAATCTGAGGATCCTCTCGGCAAGTTTGTCATCATCAACGACATTGCTTTCAAAGTCGTTGGTTTATTCTATGACGAGGGTGGAGATAATGAGGAGAGGATGGTTTATATCCCTTACACAACCCAACAGCACTTGTTGGGAGGAACAGACCGAATTGACCAAATTGTGTTGACATTTCGTCCCGAAATTGGATACAATGGTGCACTGCAACTTGAGGCAAATGTCAAAAGGTATTTAAAAAGAAAACACTTTATTGATCCAGAAGACCCAGCTGGAATTTATGTTCGAAATGTAGCAAGTGACCTCAAGCAAAATCAAGACTTTGCCTCTGTACTGCAGTATATTGTAACCTTTGTGGGTATGGGAACACTGATTGCAGGGATCATTGGAATCAGCAACATCATGGTTTATGTCGTTCGTGAGCGAACCAAAGAACTAGGGATTCGCAAGGCCATTGGTGCAACACCCAAATCGATTATTGGTATGATCTTGCACGAATCAATTTTCATAACCACTGTTGCTGGCTATCTTGGCTTGTTTGCTGGCGTAGGCACACTAGCGATGATAGGAGACAAGTTGGAAGATTTTTTTATTTATAACCCACAAATCCACTTTGGCACAGCCATTTTTGCAACTTTTCTTTTGATAGGTTTTGGGGCAATCGCTGGCTACGTTCCTGCCAAGCGTGCCGCTCGAATAAAACCCATCGTAGCACTAAGAGACGAATAATGTTTAAAATTTTATTTGACCGAGATACATGGCAAGAGATTTTTGGATCGATCCAAAAAAACCGCTTACGCACCATTGTCACCATTGTTGGGGTGTTGTGGGGGATTTTTATTTACATCACCCTATCAGGTGCTGCCAAAGGTCTAGACAATGGTTTCGATCGACAGTTTGAGAATGTTGCAATCAACAGCATGTTTTTATGGGCGCAAAACACAAGCATGCCTTATGGAGGCTTCAAAACAGGTCGAAGCCTACAACTGAAATTAGAAGATGCGCAGTATTTGTATAATCGAGTAGCTGAATTACAATATATTGCTCCTCGAAATGCAAGAGGCATTTTTGGGAGTGCTGCTCCAAGGGTCGTTCGAAATAATAAGGGGGGAGACTACTCTATTTATGGAGATTATCCAATTTTCACAAAAATTGCCACAAAATTTATTTATGATGGAGGCCGCTTTATCAATCAAGCCGATATTAATCAAGAACGTAAGGTTTGTGTGATTGGCGAGCGCACACAGTCTGAATTGTTTGATGATAATGAAAACCCTATTGGGGGTTATATTCGAATCAGTGATGTATTTTTTCAAGTTGTAGGAGTTCATAAATATATCCCTGGTGGTGGATTTGAGAGTGATTCAGATATCTTTATCCCATTCACCACCTTCCGAAAGTTATATAACACCGGCGATCGAGTGAACTGGTTTGCTCTTGCTGCCTATGACGATGCTGATATCCTTGCTGTGGAGGAGAAAGTGAAGGTAGCCATGCGATCTAAATACAATGTACACCCAGAAGATGAACGCGCTTTTGGATCTTTTAACCTAGGGGAAATTTTCAATCGAGTCATTGGTTTTTCAAAAGGGATGAGCCTATTGTCTTTGATTGTTGGCATTGCGACAATATTTGCTGGTATTATTGGAATCGGAAATATCCTGTTAATCTCAGTTCGGGAGCGAACAAAAGAACTTGGCATACGCAGGGCTCTTGGTGCAACGCCAAAGGAAGTACGAAGCCAAATCATTCTGGAATCTGTATTTTTAAGCTTAACTTCTGGAATCATTGGCATTGTTTTGGGATCCATTGTGCTAGCAATTATCAATGCCCTAACTTCTAGTAACACAACCTTTCCCTACACCAACCCAACTGTACCATTATCATACATCGCAGCTGCTTTGATTTTGATGATCACACTTGGCACACTCATTGGTCTTGTCCCAGCACAACGAGCAGTTAGTATTAAACCAATTGATGCATTACGAGAAGAATAACAATAATATATTTTACAATGAATAAATACTTAAAATATCTACTTATCGCAGCCGTTATCGGGGGAGTCCTCTTTGCCACTGCCTATTTTATTAGAACCAACGCAACCTCATCAATCGTGTATGAAACAGAGACCTTGTTTACGACAAGTATTCTTGAAACAACTTTGGTCACTGGTAAAATTATCCCACAAGATGAGGTTGAAATTAAGCCACAAATCCCAGGAATTATTCAAATGATTGCTGTTGAGGAAGGCGATCTAGTCAATACTGGTGACCTTTTAGCACGACTCAAGGTTGTTCCCAACGAGCAAACATTAAACAGTGCAAAGGGACGAGTTGAAAATGCAAAACTGGTCTTGACCAATGCAGAAAAAGACTTTGCTAGAAATCAGCAATTGTATGAAAAGGGAATTCTTTCTGAACGTGATTTCAACGCTGCCGAACTGAGTTATAAACAAGCCAAACAAGAACTGGTGAATGTGGAAAATGATTTGCAGATTATTCGTGAAGGATCCACTGGGGGTGATAGCTCAGCTAATACCAATATCCGAGCAACGGTTTCAGGAACAGTTCTTGAAGTTCCTGTCGAGGAGGGCGACCAAGTGATCGAGTCAAACAGCTTTAATGCAGGAACAACCATTGCCTCAATAGCAGACCTCGGAAAAATGATTTTCGAAGGAAAAGTCGATGAATCTGAAGTTGCTAAAATTAATGTAGGCACAAAATTGAACGTTAGTTTGGGAGCTGTTCCTGACGAAGAGTTTGAAGCAAATTTGCGATTTATCGCACCCAAAGGAACTGAGGAGCAAGGAACAGTTCAGTTTAAAATTGAAGCAGATGTGTTTTTACCCAATGACTTAACAGTCAGAGCGGGCTACAGTGCCAATGCGTCATTGGTGTTGCAGCAAAAAGATAGTGTACCTGCGATTCGAGAAGCATTACTTCAATTTGACAGCAAGACACAAGAACCCTATGTGGAGGTACAAACAGCAGAACAAACCTTTGAGCGTCGAGAGCTAACACTTGGGGTTTCTGACGGCATCAACGTTGAAGTCGTTGAGGGACTGGAAGAAGGTGATCTTATTAAGGTTTGGAATAAAACAGAAGAACCAGACAAAGTAGACGAAAATGAAGAGTAAAACCATTTCCAAATTATTCCGAATGATCGTCTTTCTATTGGTCTTGCTTTTAGGATCAGCATCGATTCAAGCGCAAACCGAACCATGGACCCTCAAAAGGTCAGTAGAACACGCTCTTGAAAACAACATTCAAATCCGTCAGGCTTACTTGTCAACTTTGGATGCCAAAGCTGCAAAAAGTGAGGCAATCGGTGGGTTTTTACCCAGTGTGAATATCAATGCAAATCACTCATGGAATATTGGCTTGAACCAAAACATTACGACAGGGCTATTGGAAGATGTAACCACACAATTTACCAATGCATCTGTCAGCGTTGGTGTTGATCTGTACAGAGGTGGTCAAAACATGCTTCAGCTTGTTCGTTCCAACCTCGCCCTGCTAGCGAGTCAATACCAAATTGAAGACATGAAAGAAGATGTGGCATTGTATGTCGCAAACGGATATTTACAAGCAGTATTTAATCGTGAAGCAGTCAGTATAGAAACAGCACAACTCGAACTCACCAGAGCCGAATATCAGCGCACAAAAGAACAAGTGCAAGCAGGAGTTTTGCCCGAGGGCGATCTTTTTGAGATGGAGGCGATTTTAGCTTCTCAAGAACAACAATTGGTGATTGCTGAAAACCAATATACCATGGCAAAATTGTCATTGGCACAGCTACTTCTGGTGCAAGACTATGAAAATTTTGAGATTGCAGAAGAGGATTTCCCCATTGACGGACAAGAAATACTAGTGCAAGAGCCAAAAGATTTGGTTGCTAAAGCACTCGACTATCGAAACGACATCAAATTGGCACTTACAAATATTGATATCGCTAAAACCGATCTACGCCTTGCGAAGTCAGTTTCCAAACCAGGGCTATCTGGATTTTATTCTTATAGTTCTAGAATTTCATATGCCGATCGACTAGAGCCAACCAATTCTTTTGATTTGGTTGAAATCGGAGTTGTCGAACCAACAGGAGAGTCAGTTGTTCGCCCTGTGTATAATCAGAGAGTCGTGGGAGCACTACCGATCGAAGAGCAATTAAAACTCAACGATGGGCATAATTTTGGACTAAGTCTCAATATTCCTATCCTAAATGGGTTTAGTTTGAAAAATAATATCGAGAGATCAAAAGTCAATGTAGAACGTTCAGAGTTTCAGTACAAACAGCAGGTTTTGGATCTGGAAAACAGTATCAATCAGGCGTATAATGATTGCATAGGTGCACAACAGGCATTTGATGCTGCTCAAAAAACACTAGTCGCTCGCGAAAAAGCATACATTTATGCGCAAAGTCGTTTTGAAGCAGGGACATCAACAGCTTTTGAGTTTAGTCAAGCCAAGCTTCAATATGAATCTGCACAGTCTGATTGGTTGCGCTCCAAATACGATCTTATTTTCAAAATCAAGATATTGGAGTTGTATTTTGGAATTCCCATTGAAGACTTGTAATCGGTAGCGGTTTGTTTCCTATTTTTGAGCATGCCTTCGCATTTGCTCTGTATTGAAACAACCACGACCCAATGTTCGGTAGCTCTTTGCGCACAGGGTGAGGTCATCGGTTTGGCTCAATCCAACCATGAGAATTACCAGCACTCCCAACTTTTGCATACCTATATCGATACTGTTTTATCTGAAAACAACCTCAAACCCTCCGATCTGACTGCCATTGCACTGAGTTCAGGGCCAGGGTCATACACAGGCCTTCGCATAGGGGCTGCTTCTGCCAAAGGATTGTGCTATGCCAATGATATACCTCTCATTGCAATTCCAACCTTAGACATTCTTGCTCGTGAAATCAACCCAAAAGAAGGGCATATTGTTGCCACTCTTGATGCGAGGAGAGATGAAGTGTATTGTGCTATTTACACACACGACTACAAGGTCATACAACCAGCGATTCCACATGTGCTAACACCCAAAAGTTTTTGCGAATTGACGGAAAAAGGACCAGTCTATTTTGTTGGCACTGGGCTAGAAAAATGTGAGGAAATTCTAGATCATAACAAGCACTTCATTTTCCCTAAACAAACCTCTTTTCCCAGTGCTGTAAAAATGGTCGAGCAAGGGTTCTTTGCTCTAGAAAATAAGATTTTTGAAGATGTTGCCTATTTTGAGGTAGACTACTTAAAAGCCTTTCAAATCACCCCCAAAAAAAAGAATGCCTTGGGTCAGTAACCCTAGCCGTTGATTGCAGTTACAGCCTCAACCTTTCCAGGCAACATGTCACGCAACAATTGTTCGATGCCGTTTTTAAGTGTAAAAGTAGAGGAAGGACACCCACTGCATGCTCCTTGTAGGATGACTTGCACTGCCTTACTCTCTTCATCGTAGGAGTCAAATACGATGTTCCCTCCATCCGATGCAACTGCTGGTTTTATGTGTTGATCAATAATTTGTATGATTTCCTTTGCAGTGCCTTCGTGGACAGTCTGTTGGGATTTGTCTTTTGGCGTTGCAACTTCAGTTACAATGACTTTGTTGGAGGCAATATAATCACGAAGATATTCACGTAGTTCTTGAACAATATCATCCCATTCAGCAATGTCGTATTTGGTGATGGAGATAAAATTTTCATCCATAAAAACCTCTTTGATATAGGCTTTGTGAAACAGTTCAGTTGCCAGAGGAGAGTTTTTTGCTTCTTCAATATTTTTAGCCTCGTAGATTTCACCCACAATACGCTTGCTACAAACAAACTTCATGGCAGCAGGATTTGGCGTACTTTCTGCATAAACAGTAATCGCCTCTTTTTGATTTGCTTGCATTTTGACTTTTCCACCTTGATTGAGATAATCTGCAAGCTGCGTTGCGACCTCATCTTGCACATCCGACCACTTAAGTATATCGAAACGCTCAACTTCTATCCAATTTTCAGTCAAGCGAACATGCTTTACAAAAGGCAGATAAAACAGTTGCTGAATCAATGGGAAACCACCTGCGTCATCAACATTCGCAAAGTCGATTTCGTCTTCACCCAGTGGTTGATTACTCACAAAACGAATTCTGGTGGGGTTGTTTGTAGCTGCAATTGTAAACTGAAACATAGCTTAATTTTTTACAAAAATACACAAACAGTATCATCCAACCTTTTGATTTTGTACATTTAAACATGATTCTAAAAACAATACGTGGCAAAACACCTTCCTATGGTGAAAATTGTTTTTTTGCAGACACTTCGGTAGTCGTTGGCGATGTGGTTATGGGTCGTGATTGCTCTGTATGGTATCATGCCATTATTCGAGGGGATGTCAATAGCGTTCAAATCGGCGATCAAGTCAATATTCAGGATGGGGCTGTGATTCATGCCACCTATCAAAAATTTTCGACAACGATTGGAAATTGCGTTTCAATTGGGCATAATGCGATTGTTCACGGATGTACAATTCATGACAATGTTCTTATCGGAATGGGTGCTATTGTCATGGATGGTTGTGTGGTTGAATCCAACAGTATCATTGCTGCTGGCGCAGTCGTAACACAAGGTACGCATGTGCCTTCGGGTACAATTTTTGCTGGGGTACCAGCAAAAAAGAAAAAAGATATTTCTGTTGAACTCACTGAGGGTGAAATTGAACGAATTGCCAAAAACTACATCATGTATGCAGATTGGTTTAGGGAATAGAAAGTGCTTTGATCTCTTCAGACAAAACAAATTGACGCATCGTTTGTGAATCCCCTGTGCAAATGTAGGTTGTATTGCCTTTATTTTCCGATATAGAGTGTAGCTTTCTTTTTTCTAAAACGCGCTCCACTTGTTTGGCAACAGAACCATTACAGTCCACGATATGAATATTTTTTGGAAGAATTTTTTTCAATACAGGGGTTAGAAAAGGGTAGTGTGTGCATCCCAACACCAAGTGGTCGGCCCCTTGTTCGATCATTGGCTGGAGATAAGTTTGCAATAGGTTTTTGATTTCTACGCTATTGATTTTTCCCTCTTCAATCATTTTAACAAGATGTTTCCCTTCTTTTTCGACGATGGTAATGCCTTGTCCATAGACCGACGAGGTTTGATAAAAAAGCTTACTGCTCAATGTTCCTTTGGTCGCCAGGACACCAACAACACCTGTTTTGGTTTGAAGCGCAGCAGGCTTGATGGCTGGTTCAATCCCGACAAAGGGGATGGGGTGGGTTTGTCGTAGTGCATCAATGGCATTGGTCGTTGCTGTGTTGCATGCTACAACAATGAGTTTTGATGACTGCTTGATCAGCCAATTTGTCAACTTCTCGCTCCTGTCAAGAATGTCAGCGGCAGTTAGGGCACCATATGGCGCAAATGCGTTGTCTGAGATATAGATAAAGTCTTCGTGTGGAAGTAAAGACTGAAGTTCACCAAGCAGCGATAAGCCACCCACACCCGAATCAAAAACACCTATTGGATGTTTATCCATAGTGTAAAAATAAAAAACTGCCCTTAAAAAGGGCAGTTTTATATATAATAAAGAGTTGTATTTAGAAGCCCAGTTCTGTTTTGACTTCTGCCATGAGATCTTTTCCTTTTGCCATCAGTACAGATGACCCTTGACTTGAATCCATCACATAATCAAATCCTTGAGCAGTGGCTACTTTTTCGACAGCAGCACGTGCTTTTTCAATTAGTGGACGTAGCAAATCAGCTTGTTTTTGCTGTACATCTTGCAATGCAGTTTGACGAAACTGTTGGATATTTTGCTCCATACCTTGAAGCTCTTGCTGGCGCTTTTGATTGGTCAAATCAGTCTGATTTTCAGCATCTGCAGAATAATTTTGCATTTTTGTTTGGAGCTCTTTTAAGGATGATTCAATCTCGTTTGTGTAATCTTTTTCGAGTTTTTGAATTTCTTCTTGTGCTGCAATCACTTCTGGCATCTCACTCACTAGTTTTTGAAAGTCAATGTGTGTAACTTTAGATTGTGATTGAGCAGTCAAACTCATGAATACAATGCAAATGGCTGTTATATAATGTGTAAATTTAATTTTCATTTATGTTGAAGTTTAATTTTTCTGCTGCTGGGTTGCTTTCGCTTTTCGTATGGAGTCCATTTCTTTTTTTCGTTTTTCTATGGCCTTTTGACGGGCAGCATTTTGCTCTTGTTTAAGAGATTCAACGAGTTCATCTCTTGCTTTTTTCTTGTCTCTTTGATTGATGTATTTTACAACAAGGTTGCTAATATCGTACTTTTTTTCTGAATGGAAGACCAAAATCTCAGCACTTCTGTCAAATACATAATCCAGTTTTCGATTTTCAGCTACTTCTTTAACAGCTTCTAGAATTTTGTCTTGTATGGGCTGCGTAAATACAACCTTTTGCACCAACCAATCTCCTTGTGGCCCAAATCGCTTTTGCTGATAGTTGTTGAGTTCCTCTTGTTCAAACCCAATATCTTCTTCTCTTTCCTCTATCAACTCTTCTGTCAGCAAAGGGCGTTCTAAATCTAATTTTTTTTGAAGCTGATCAATCTTACTCTGTTTGTTGCTTATTTCTTCTTTCCAAAAGGTAATTTTATCCTCCAAAGCAGCATTGGCATCCTTGTAATCATTGAGGTTTTCCAACACCCGATCCATGTCCATGAATCCAATTCGAACTCTATTTTGAGCTACAACCAATGAGGCAAAGCCAAATAAAAACCCAAGAAATATGATTTTTTTCAAAATAAATTAAAATTGCTGTCCAATGATAAAGTGCGTTTCCCATCCGTGGGGAGTTAATTCACCTTGCACATCATTGTCAAATCCATAACCAAAATCGATTCCAAGTAAACCAAAGGCAGGCATAAAAATTCGTATACCAAAACCAGCAGATCTTTTCATATCAAATGGATTATATTCCTTGAAATTATTATAAGAATTACCTGCTTCAAGAAAACTCAAAGCAAAAATAGAGGCCGATGGTTTGAGTGTTATCGGGTATCTCAATTCCAATGAAAATTTATTATAAATCACTGCCCCATCACGATCGGAAAGAGATTGGTTTTCATATCCTCGCATTGCGATAGTTTCACGACCATCTAGAGCATATTGGGATAAGCCATCTCCACCTAGATAAAAACGCTCAAAAGGAATGATTCCACGATCTGTGTTGTATGCACCTAAGTAACCAAGTTCAGAATGCGTTTTCAGTACCAATTTATCAATAATATTGGTGTACCAAGAACCAGAAAATTTAAGCTTATAGTACTCTAACCATTTAAATCTCTCTTGATCAATTTTTGCATCATCTGGGTTTCCGTCTTCATTTTGAAAAGCGGGTTGATCGCCAAGTTTTGCGTAATCGATTTTGTTGACCAAAGAATAGGGAAACGAAAGTTTTGCACTGATCGAAAATTGAGAGCCACCAAGCGGAAAGATTGGGTTGGTGTAGGTATTGTTTCGCGATAGCGCGATCGAGTAATAAAGGTTATTTGACACTCCATCTCCGAATGTAAACAAACCGGTGTAATAGTTGTTTAAGTCATAATATTGATACCCAATTGCTTGTGAAAGGGTGAAGTAATCATCAGGAACTTGTAGTCGCTTGGCCAGTCCAATATTCACACCTCGAATTTTAAAATATTGACTTTTATCTGCGCGACCTGTAAAGTAGTTGTATCGATATTGAGTGGTTTGTGAAACAGAGGTTGAAAACTGAACTGGTTGTTGTCCCCCAAGCCAAGGCTCAGAAAACGAAAAACTATAGGTTTCATAGAAGCGACTTTTTTGCAATCGTAAGGATAATCGCTGTCCATCACCCATTGGGACTGGTTTGTAGGCCTCTCGATTCCAAATGTTTCGCATCGAAAAATTACTGAAACTCAATCCAAGGGTTCCGATAAAACCACCACCTCCATATCCACCTTGAAGTTCGATTTGGCTTGCGCCCTTTTCAACTAAACCATATTCAATATCAACAGTACCTGAGTTCGGGTCAACATTTTTAAAATCAGGTGAAATTTGCTCTGGATCAAAAAAACCAAGTTGTCCCAATTCACGAACGGATCGAACAACGAGATCCTTGCTATACAATGCACCAGGTTTGGTTCGAAGTTCTCTGTAAATTACATGGTCATTGGTACGATCGTTCCCCACAACGGTGATTCGATTAAAATAGGCTGGTTTGCCTTCAATGATTCGAATTTCAAAGTTAATGGTGTCATTTACGGCACTGATTTCAACAGGGTTAACAGATGAAAACAAATAGCCATTGTTCTGATAAAGGTTTGTTAGGTCTTCTCCATCGGGTTTGGTGGGGTCTGCAATGCGCTTGCGAAGCAATACGCCGTTGTAAGTATCACCTTTGTCAACTCCCAATAGACGTCCAAGAACTTCATCTGAATACACACTGTTCCCCAAAAAATTGACATCTCCGAAGTAATACTTATTTCCTTCAACGACTTTGACACTTATATCAATTTCATTTTCTTCAGAAAATATGGTATCTGAAACAACCCTTGCATCTCGATGTCCATTTTCTTTGTAATAATCCACAAGAGTGCTTAAATCCTCATTGTAGTCATCTTCAATAAACTTTGACTTTTTCCAAAATCTTCCAAAAAACTTAGTCTTGGTGTTTTTAAATTTCTTTCTAAGCTTTCGGTCGCTAAACTCATCGTTACCCTCAAAAGTGATTGAGTTGATTTTGACGCGATCGCCTCGGTCTATAAATATCAATAACTTTTCAGAGTTGGTGCCGACAGTGTCTTTTTTCGTCTGGATCGTGACTTTTATATTCAAAAACCCATCTTTTCGATACTTATTGGTGATGTAGTTTTCGGTTGTTTCCAAAAAACTTTCACTGACTTTCAACCCCTTTTTCAATCCAGTATCATCGATGAGGCTTTGTATTTTGTTCTTTTTTACACCAGTGATGGTAAAGTCTGAAAGCGTAGGAAGCTCTTGGATAAAAATTTCTATATCAGCTGTATCACCCTCAATACGTGTGAGGTAAAAGTTGATATCGCTAAAGAGCTCCAGCTTCCAAAGCTTATTGATCACCGCACTGATGTCATCTCCAGGAATTTGAATTTGTTGCCCCTTTCGAAGACCAGTATAGGCAATGACTGTTTGTGGACTAAAGCTTTTAATTCCAGTGACTTCAATGTTACCTAGAGTGTATAGTTTTCCTTGATCAAAAGACGGGGATTCTTGTGCCAGTGAGGTTGTACACACAGTCAGAAATAAAAAAATAAAGCGGGTAATATTATCCAGTAATTTGTTCACTCGTTTTTCCAAATCGGCGTTCTCTTTTTTGATAATCTGCAATTGCTTTATGGAGTGAAGTCTCATTAAAATCGGGCCAAAGCTCATCAGTAAAATACAATTCTGCATAAGCAATTTGCCACAGCAAAAAATTACTAATTCGGACTTCACCACTTGTGCGAATCAACAGATCGACATCTGGTAAATTTTGCGTGTAAAGATGCTTATTTATTATGTC
>CAXGAP010000031.1:0-14991 GCA_964008075.1 uncultured Flavobacteriaceae bacterium | reverse complement strand
AGCGGGAGCTGGACTCGAACCAGCGACCTTCGGGTTATGAGCCCGACGAGCTACCAACTGCTCTATCCCGCGATTAGAACATCAAATATACGTAAAATCACCAAACCCGACAAGGTTTTGTACCTTTAGAGCCTATGCACAAAGCTGGATTTGTAAATATCATTGGAAACCCAAATGCGGGTAAATCTACCCTCATGAACGCCTTTTTGAGCCAAAAGCTCTCTATCATCACTGCCAAAGCACAAACGACTAGGCATCGGATTCTTGGCATCTTCAACAAACTTGACGCCCAAGTTGTTTTCTCAGATACTCCAGGTATTATCAAACCTGAATATGCCCTTCAAGAAAGGATGATGGATGCAACAAACTCAACTTTTGAAGATGCTGACATTATGCTTCTCGTTATTGCTTCCGATGATAATGGC
This sequence comes from uncultured Flavobacteriaceae bacterium, assembly GCA_964008075.1. GTDB lineage: Bacteria > Bacteroidota > Bacteroidia > Flavobacteriales > Flavobacteriaceae > UBA724. Next base: position 14,566 of record CAXGAP010000031.1, on the reverse strand, counting down.
GATCTCGACGAAAATACTTGGAAAAGAATCACCAACTTCACTGGTAGTTTACTTATTGTACTGAATAAAGTCGATCTTTCGAACCAAAGAGATTTGGAACAACTTGCCAATTTTTGGCAAAAAAAACTGCCAGATGCCGAAATATGGAGTATTTCAGCGACTGAATCTTTCAGAGTTTTGGAGTTGAGGAATCGTATCGTTTACCTACTTCCCAACCATCCACCATTTTTTCCAAAAGACCAAATCACAGACAAATCTGAACGATTTTTTGTGAATGAAGCCATTCGTGAACAAATTCTTCTACGCTACCAAAAGGAAATTCCATATGCAGTTGAGGTGATTACTGAACAGTTTGAAGAAACTGAAAAAATCATTCGAATCAGAAGTGTTATTGTCGTGGAAAAAAACTCTCAAAAAGGGATCATTGTTGGCAGTAAAGGCAGCGCGATTAAGCATGTTGGCATAGAGGCGCGTAAAGCCCTCGAAATATTTTTTGACAAGAAAATTCATCTCGAATTATTTGTGAAGGTCAATAAGAATTGGAGATCAAATCACACCCAATTACAACGTTTTGGCTATTCATCTTCTCAAAAGAAGTAATTTTGCAACTTTAATTGACATCCTTTGAGCAATTTTGTAGCTATTATTGGAAGGCCTAACGTCGGAAAATCAACACTTTTCAATCGATTGATTCAAAGTCGTGAGGCGATTGTGGACGCTGCTAGTGGAGTGACACGTGATCGACACTATGGCAAGACTGACTGGAACGGTAAAGAATTTACGCTTATCGACACTGGAGGTTATGTCATTGGAGGTGATGATACCTTTGAAGCTGTAATCGATCAGCAAGTTGAAGTGGCTATCGACGAGGCCGATGCGATTCTTTTTATTGTGGATGTTGAAGTTGGAGTTAGCGTGATGGATCAAGAAGTCGCACGTCTCTTACATAGGTCAGATAAACCAGTTTTATTGGTCATCAATAAAGTAGATAATGCATTGCGTGTCCCCGATACAGTCGAGTTTTTTGCTTTAGGAATCGAAAAAACTTTTCATGTATCTGCCATCAATGGGTCAGGAACAGGGGAATTATTAGATACGATCATTAATGTTCTTCCCAAAACAAAAAAACCTGAGAGTCTTGACTTGCCTCGTTTTGCTGTTGTGGGTCGCCCAAATGCAGGAAAATCGTCTTTTATCAATGCGCTATTGGGAAAAGAACGCAACATTGTAACAGATCAAGCAGGCACGACCAGAGATAGTATCAATACCATTTATAATCAATATGGTTTTGAGTTTGTCCTAGTTGATACTGCTGGAATCAGAAAAAAATCAAAAGTCAAAGAAAATATTGAATTTTACTCTGTCATTCGTGCGCTGCGATCAATCGAACATTCGGACGTTTGTTTGGTATTATTTGATGCCACAAGATCATTTGACAGCCAGGTCAAAAATATATTTTGGCTAGCTGCTCGAAATCATAAGGGAATCGTGATTTTGGTCAACAAATGGGATTTGGTTGAAAAAGATAACCAAGCAACTAAATTATTTACCGAAGCGATACAAGATGAAATTGCTCCATTTGTAGATGTTCCAATTGTTTTTATTTCTAGTCTTACCAAACAAAGAGTGTTTAAAGCCATAGAGACAGTAGTAGATGTTTACATGAAACGAAGTAAGCGAATTCCAACGCGCGAGCTCAACGATTTTATGCTACCAATCATTCAAAAAACTCCACCTCCAGCTATAAAGGGGAAGTATGTAAAAATTAAATATTGCTTACAGCTACACAGTGACCACCCTCAATTCGCCTTTTTCTGCAATCTTCCTCAATATGTAAAGGAACCTTACAAAAGGTTTTTAGAAAATAAAATCAGAGAAAATTACGACTTTACTGGTGCTACAATCGATATTTTTATTCGCAAAAAATAGCTACAGATTTTCTCGAATACGAAATAATTCCTCGCGAATGAATTTGAGACGCTTTATGATTTGATGTTGACTGCTGTTTTTTGATTGAATCTCTTTTTTTGCTCCATCAAGGGTGAATCCTCTTTCCTTTACCAAAAAATGGATTAGCTCGATTTTGTCGATATCTTGTGCAGTAAATTTTCGCGTTCCTTTAGTGTTTTTTTTTGGGGTTAGAATTTCAAATTCCTTTTCCCAAAAACGAATTAGTGAAGGATTCACATCAAAGGCTTCAGCAACTTCGCCTATGCTGTAGTAAAGCTTTTCTGGCAGCTTAGTTCGCATTTAGTCAAGGGATTGATTTTCTCTATTTGCTGCTTCCAATAGCGCATTAAACTCTTCTGTATTGAGGTCGCCATAGTAGAAGTTAATTGGGTTGACAGGAACCCCATCTTTTCGTATCTCATAATGTAGGTGAGGTGCAACAGAACGACCTGTGTTTCCTACAAAACCAATCACATCACCTCGCTTGACTTCTTGACCACTACGTACGTTGTATTTGCTCAAATGCGCATAAAGGGTAACATAGCCAAAGCCATGATCAATACGAATGTGTTTTCCATAGCCAGGAGCACGCCCATCAACTCGAATTACTTTCCCATCGCTTGTTGCATAGATAGGTGTGCCAGTAGGAGCTGAAAAATCCATGCCTTTGTGTTTACGACGTGTTTTCGTAAAAGGGTCTGTACGCCAACCATATCCTGATGCCATCCTTCTGAGATCTTCGTTGTTGATTGGCTGAATAGATGGGATGGCAGAGAGTAACACTTCTTTATCCAGTGCCATTCTTTGAATTTCGTCTAAAGACTTCGATTGCACAACCACTTGCTTGGATAAAATTTCCATTCGTTTTGTAGTACTAACGACCAGTTCAGAGTTTTCGAAACCTTCCAAATCAGCATATCGATTAACTCCTCCAAAACCTGCTTTTCGAACATCCTCTGAAATGGGGTTTGCCTCAAAAATGACACGATAGATTTGATTGTCTCGGTCCTGCAGATTGTCCAATACACTTTCAATCTGTTGCATCTTTCGATTGAGTTGCTCATATTGCAGTTGGTAATTGTCAATCTCTCTTGCCTGTGCAATCTCTTTTGGGGTTTCGATCAAGGTAGAAGATAACAACACCAACAACATAATTAAACCAAAAAGCGCAGAAACAGTTAGAAAAACAAAAGCGTTGCGAAAACGCACACCGGTATTGATTTCTATTCGTCTGTAAGAAAGGGTCTCTTGATCGTAATAATATTTATACTTTGGCATTCGTTAAAATGTGCTAATTTTACAAGCAGTTACATATAAATCTTTGCAAATATAAAAAATGTTGTTTCAAGTAGTTATTTGCAAGTTAACACAACCCTATGAAGGCGCAAGAAATAAGGCAATCTTTTTTTGATTTTTTTCAATCAAAATCCCATAAAATTGTTCCTTCAGCTCCATTAGTAAACAACAATGACCCTTCTCTACTGTTTGTCAATGCAGGTATGAATCCCTTTAAGGAGTACTTTTTGGGTCATAAAAAGGCAAAAGACAAACGAGTGGCGGATACCCAAAAATGTTTGCGTGTTTCTGGAAAGCATAACGATTTGGAAGAAGTTGGTATGGACACCTATCACCACACTTTGTTCGAAATGCTTGGCAACTGGAGCTTTGGAGATTATTTCAAAGAAGATGCCATTGCATACGCTTGGGAGTTCCTAACTGAAATCATGAACATCAGTAAAGATGACTTGTATGTCACGGTTTTTGCGGGTGATCAGTCTGAGAATTTAGAAACAGATTCTGAAGCGATAGCTTTTTGGAAAAAACACATTGACCCTGAGCGCATTTTGATGGGTTCAAAAAAGGATAATTTTTGGGAAATGGGCGATCAAGGGCCTTGTGGACCTTGTTCTGAAATCCATGTGGATATTCGTAATAAAGAGGAGAAAGGGAAAACACCTGGATCAGCCTTGGTCAATAAAGATCACCCACAGGTTGTTGAGGTCTGGAATTTGGTGTTTATCGAGTTCAATCGAAAGGCTGATGGGTCGTTAGAGCAATTGCCAGAAAAACATATCGATACTGGTATGGGTTTCGAAAGACTTTGTATGGTTGTTCAGGGGGTAAATTCAAATTATGATACAGATGTTTTTACATCTATAATTCGTGAAATAGAAACACAAACATTGACTACCTATGGCAGTGACGAATCAACAGATATTGCTATCCGGGTGGTTGCCGATCACCTTCGAGCAGTATCTTTTTCGATTGCCGATGGACAATTGCCCTCCAACAACGGAGCTGGATATGTGATCCGTCGAATTCTTCGTCGTGCGATTCGTTATGCATACACTTTCCTCAACCAAAAAGAACCATTTATTTACAACCTTGTTGAAACGCTTACAGTTCAAATGGGAAGTACTTTCCCAGAGCTCAAATCGCAGCAAAACTTTATTCAAAATGTGATTAAAGAAGAAGAACTTTCGTTTTTAAAAACATTGGCTCAGGGACTGGGAATGTTACAACAGTTGATGTCCTTCAGTTCGAGCAAAGTATTGTCGGGGGCCAAGGCCTTCGAATTGTATGACACTTTTGGATTTCCGATTGACTTAACAGCCTTAATTCTTTCTGAATATGGAATGACTTTGAATGAAGAGGATTTCCAAAAAGAGATGGACAAACAAAAAGCGCGTTCACGAGCTGCCTCTCAAACCAATAGTGAAGATTGGGTTGAAGTCATTGAAGATGAGGAGCAGGAATTTGTTGGTTATAAACTACTATCAACCCCAGTACACATTGTTCGGTATCGAAAAATCACAAATAAATACGGAGAATCATACCAATTGGTTTTCAATATCACTCCTTTTTATGCCGAAGGTGGAGGTCAAGTTGGCGACAAGGGATATTTGGAAGCGCCAAATGGGAACGTAACATATATTTATGATACAAAAATTGAAAACAATATAATTGTCCATACTTGCAATCAACTTCCTGCAGATATCACTTCCAAATTTAAAGCAGTTGTAGACGAGCAAAAGCGCCATGAAACTTCATGTAATCATACAGCAACTCATTTGTTGCATCATGCATTGCGAAGTTTATTGGGTTCTCATGTCACTCAGAAGGGATCCATGGTTAGTTCTGGACATTTGCGTTTTGACTTTTCTCATTTTTCTAAACTAACGCAAGAAGAATTACAGTCGGTTGAAGATTTTGTCAATGCTAGAATTCAAGAAAAAATTGATGCGCAAATCACCACCAACGTCCCTTATGATCAGGCGATTTCTGATGGTGTAATGGCTTTGTTTGGCGAAAAGTATGGAGACACAGTCAGAACAGTACGTTTTGGCGAATCAATAGAGTTATGTGGAGGTACCCATGTATCAAATACATCGGCGATATGGCACTTTACGATCACGAGTGAAACAGCAGTTGCCTCTGGGGTAAGAAGGATTGAAGCAGTGACTGGTGATGAGGCCAAAAAACTGATATATGAACAATCAACCTTGATGGAAGCAGTCAAGTTGCAATTGAAAAACCCAAAAAACCTTGTGCAATCGGTACAGGCTTTGCAAGAAGAAAACACGAAACTCAAAAAAGAAATAGAGAAGCTTAACAAGCAACTTGTGGAGCAAATGATTGTTGATTTGGAAACTGAAATTCAAAATCACAATGGTGTTTCATTGCTTTGCATAGAGGTCAATCTCAATGCCTCTGGAATGAAAGATATTTTATTTCAAATTGGGAAAAACAGAAAAGATTTGGTTGCTGTTCTTGGTTCCAAAAAAGATAACAAACCGATTTTATCTTGTTATGTGTCCAAAGCACTAGTCGATCAGGGCACATATAAAGCCAATACAATTATTCAGGAAATCAGTGGACATATACAAGGTGGGGGTGGGGGTCAGCCATTTTTTGCAACTGCAGGTGGCAAAAATCCAACAGGCTTATCAGATGCCTTACAGGCTGTCAAAAACCTACTCTAGATTTTTTTTATCAAATTCGTAGGGGCAGTGCCGACAGTCACTCTCGCAACAATAACCTCTTTTTAAATGATACTGCTCAGTAAAAACGATAAAACCCTCGGCAGTCTGATAGGAATCGCCATCCTCAATCGGGATAATTTTTTTTTTCATACCATAAATGTAATTTTTTTTTTCAAGTTGTATTTTAAATATGTTTGATTAAGCAGTGGAGTCTAATAATCAACATCTACGATTACACGGAATTGCAGGAGATTTAGAAATTGTCTTAAAGAGAGAAGATCTGATTCATCCAGATATTTCTGGAAATAAATGGCGAAAACTGAAATACAATTTGCAGTATGCCAAAGCGAACAGTTATAAAACCCTATTGACTTACGGGGGTGCATATTCCAACCATTTGGCTGCAGTGGCAGCTGCTGGATATCAATATGGGTTTACAACGTACGGTATTGTTCGTGGAGATGAATTGGAAGGTCAACTTCTGAATCCAACACTCAAATATTGCAAACAAATGGGTATGGCGTTGCATTTTGTCAGCCGATCGGATTATAAGGACAAAGAGCGGGCATTATCAACAATAATGATAGAGGACAAAAACCCTTATGTCATTCCAGAAGGGGGCACTAATGCCTTAGCAATAAAAGGTTGTGAGGAGATTCTCACAACTGCTGATAAGGCTTTCGATACCTTGGCTATTGCTGTTGGAACAGGTGGAACGATGGCGGGTTTGATCGAATCAACACACGAGCACCAGCATGTTGTTGGATTTCAAGTTGTAAAAGACATAGAAATACGCAGCCGGATTCGTACCTTTGTCAACAATGATCGTTGGTCACTGGTGCCGACTCATAATGAGATCGGTTTTGCCAAAACACCAAAATCATTGATTGATTTTGCTCATCGTGTAGCCAATCTAACGGGTGTAATTCTCGACCCGCTGTACACGGCTCCGATGCTATGGCATTTGATTAAAAAGCGGAAAGAAAACACATGGAATTTTGGAAATCGTTTGTTGTTGATTCATACTGGCGGTCTTCAATCAATCAAGGGGGTCAACCAGCGATTGGCAGCGCAAGGCAGTTCGTTGTGCTGGCCATGCTCATCTTTTTAGCATCATGCGGCAGTAAAAAACAGTTGTATTATGCCGATGCATCAATGAATGAACAAACGATTACGTCGCTAGAAAAACCCAAAAAAAAGACAAAAAACAATAAAGATATAGAGGTTGTCTATTCCTCAGATCCAGCAATACATTACATCCAACAATATGCCAGTATTGCACAAGAGGAAATGCGTCGCTATAAAATTCCAGCAAGCATTACTTTGGCGCAAGGCTTGTTAGAATCGCAGTTTGGACAAGGTACGCTAGCCAAGAAGTCAAACAATCACTTTGGTATTAAATGTAAACGTGAGTGGAGAGGTAAAAAAGTGTACCATGATGATGATGCACCTGGCGAATGCTTTCGGGCCTATAAGGACCCTAAAGAATCCTATCGTGACCACTCGCTTTTTTTGGTCGAGCGCGAGCGATATGCGAGTTTATTTCGTTTTAAAAAAACAGATTATAAAGCTTGGGCAAAAGGATTGAAAAAAGCAGGTTATGCCACTGATCCAGCTTATGCAGATAAATTGATTGGGCTTATCGAACGTCTAAACTTATGGAAATATGATAATTCTAAAGTTTTGCCAGAGTTCAGTAATCGAGAGGATAGGATGCATATTGTACAAATAGGCGATACACTTTACGGATTGTCAAAGCGATACAATATATCAGTCGCAAAACTCAAAAAAATAAACGATTTGAAGTCTAATGATATTCAGATTGGTCAACAATTACGATTAGAAAAATGAGGTACAAGCGAAGTAGTGCTTTGTTTGCGCAAGCAAAAAAAGTGATTCCAGGAGGGGTCAATTCTCCAGTTCGAGCTTTCAAGGCAGTTGGGGGTACTCCGATTTTTATCAAAGAAGCAAAAGGAGCATACTTATTTGATGAAGATGATCATCGCTATATCGATTTCATCTCATCGTGGGGGCCTTTGATTTTGGGGCATGGCTACAAACCAGTGGTGGAGGCAGTGCAAAATCAAGCTGACAAAGGAACTTCATATGGAATTCCTACTGCGCTTGAAACCAAGATCGCTGAACTGGCCACTACTATGGCACCTAACATTGATAAAATTCGATTTGTAAATTCTGGAACAGAAGCGTGCATGAGTGCTGTGCGACTTGCTCGTGGATATACCAATCGTGAAAAAATCATCAAATTTTCGGGTTGTTATCATGGTCATTCTGATGCTTTTCTCATTCAGGCAGGCAGTGGTGCTGTGACTTTTGGAAGCCCAAACTCTCCTGGTGTGACTCAAGGCACAGCAAAAGATACATTATTAGCAATTTATAATGACATTGATAATGTGACTCGACTTTTTGAGGCAAACGAAGGTGAGATTGCAGCAGTGATTATTGAGCCTGTAGCGGGTAACATGGGATGTATTCCACCAGAACCTGGATTTTTGGAGGGTATTCGATATTTATGCGATCAGAACGATGCCTTACTCATTTTTGATGAAGTGATGACTGGATTTCGATTGGCTGCTGGTGGTGCACAACAACTTCTTGGTGTGGATGCCGACATCGTTACTTTTGGAAAGGTGATTGGTGGTGGTCTTCCAGTTGGTGCCTTTGCAGCAAGAGAAGAAATCATGAATTTTTTGGCACCTGAAGGACCTGTTTATCAAGCAGGCACTTTGAGTGGAAATCCCCTTGCGATGGCAGCCGGATTGGCAATGTTAACAGCTTTGGACAGTCAGCTAGATGTGTTTGACAGTCTCGCAGATAAAACAGCTTATTTGCATGAGGGAATGAATAATATTCTTTCTAAAAGTAGAGTTGCTTATCAAATCAATCGCTTGGGGTCTATGATATCCTTGCATTTTACTGAAACAGCTGTCAAGGACTTTACTTCAGCAGCTAAAGGCAATAACAAGAGATTTACCAAGTACTTTCATGGAATGCTGAAGCGTGGCGTTTACTTACCGCCAAGTGCCTTTGAAAGCTATTTCTTAAACGATGCTATATCCTACGAAGACATCGACACGACGCTACAAGCCTTTTCAGAAACCCTCAAAGAACTCTGATTAATCGTCGTCTAAAATGATATTTATGCGCGAGATTGTATCTTGCAGATGATATTTGGTGTTTGTATCAGAAATGCGCTTAACACCTTTTTCAATGTCTTTTTTCAGCTTGTTGAGTTGTCCTCTAGCAACAGATCGAATATCAGACTGACTGACCATTACTCTGGTTTGATTTCCATACGTTCGTGCCCAGCCAGTTGCCGGGGTTTGGCTTTCTGTCATCAGATATGATAAACGATCAATGTATGCACGTTGAAGGTTTCGACGATAAGTATCAATTTTACTCCCTTTTGAGAGTTCAGACCACAAACCATCTTGCAAGTCATTCATCATACTGACAAGGGCGTATGCTTGGGCGCCATGTAAGGCCTCATTTTCTATCATTCTTGCCATACGACCAAAGTCAAGGATGCTATTGATGATTCTGGTTTGGGTTCGGCGAATTCGATCAACAGCACCTGCAAAATCAATCTTGTTTAAGATCTCATCATCTAACAACCAAGCTGGTGTTTGAAAAAGCTCTTGGTGTAAAAATGATAAACAGTTTTGCTGATGACTTTTTGAAACATGGGTATAAACCGCACCATCTTGGTCATAGGTTTTGTAATATTCATAAACTCCACCAATATTAGATGTTACATGCCCCATATAACGATTGAATTGACTGTAAACTTGTCCATATAAAATCTCTAAATCGTCGTAGGTTTTCCCATCCTCTGCTGTCCATTCGATTAGTTTTGGGACGATGCGTTTAAGATTTGCAATACCATAAGCACTGGCCTTTATTGCATCATCTCCAAGATCTTCAGTTTGAGAACTAGGGTCTACAACTCCAAATTGTTGTCGCCCAAATCGATACATTGGGTCATCATCTTTGTCAAGAATCCATTGGTCAAGGATAGGCTTTTCATCTTCTGCTTTCTCAACAGAGGGGATGGGTCGATATCCCCAACGCACCGCATGGATATCATAAGGGCCTATATTTGGCATCAATGAAACATCGCCATCACCAGGTTGAGCAACATAATTAAAACGGGCATAATCCATTATTGATGGAGCAGTGCTATATTTTTGGGTAAATGAAATGGATCGTAAAGAGTCAACGGGGTAGGCAAAACTACTTCCCATGTTGTGAGGAAGACCAATCGTATGACCAACCTCGTGAGCAGACACAAATCGTATCAATCTACCCATGATTTCATCCTTAAAGGCAACCCCTTGTGCCTCTGGATTGATTGCTGCAGTTTGAACAAAAAACCAATTACGTAACAAGGTCATTACATTGTGATACCAATTGATATCTGATTCGAGAATTTCTCCAGACCTCGGATCACTTACGTGCGGACCATTGGCATTTGGAATGGGCGATGCTAAATAACGCACAACAGAGTAGCGTACATCCTCTGGACTCCAATCTGGATCTTCTTCGGCTGTTGGTGGATCTTTTGCCAGAATTGCATTTTTAAAGCCAGCTGCTTCAAAAGCAATCTGCCAATCTTCAATACCTTGCTTGATATATTTTCTCCATTTTTTTGGTGTTGCCCTATCGATGTAATATACAATTGGCTTAATAGGCTCGACAAGTTCACCAAGCTCAAACTTTTCTATATCCTCAGGTGCAATTTCCAATCGCCAACGATCGAGATAGCGAATTGTTTTACTCTCTTGTACATCAAGGCCATAATCTACCTGCCCACGTGAAAACCACCCAACTCGTTCATCGAAATAACGTCGTTTCATCTGCTCTTTTGGCAGCAAAATCATGGAGTTATTCATTTCCAAACTAATCGATCCTGTACTGGCATTTGAAGGGGGTTCAGATGAATTATAGGTTTTAACATGACGCATCTCAACATTGAGCGGATAGCTTTTTATGCTTTCTATAAAGGAACGTGTTTTATCCAAGCTACTGATTTTATACGTTTTCCTTCTAGAGGTAGGAAAGCCAATAGCTTTGACATCGCTTTCTAGGAATTTGTTTACTTGAATAACTGTGGAAGTTGAATCTTTTCCAATCGTTTTTATATCAAAACTATAAAGGATTGGTTCAAAATTTGAATTGACCACCGCTTCATGAATTGGTAGAGAATCGGCAGCGATGACCTGGTGCGAAACCACCCGAAGTAAAACCCTCTTAGATCTTTTTTCCCAGCGCAGCACCTGTGTGTTTTGCTTACCACCACCAAATCCGATACCACTAGCTGTTTTGGCAATTCGTGTGACTACGAGCATTTCACGACCAAACAAACTGTCGGGAATTTCATAATAGTAATTATCATCAAGCTTATGAACGTCGAACAAACCTTTATCTGTAATTGACTCATCAGTGATGATATCCTCATAGTTTATTTCTTTGGTATCTTTCTTTTTTTCCTCTGATGATTTTTCATCTTTGCTATTTTCACTCTTTTCAATGTCTTGGGCGTTCAATTGACCAATAAAGAAGATTGATAAACACAGCAATATGAGTCTGATTTTCATATAATATTTTTTGATATTGAGAAAAAAGAACTTTAAAAGTAAGCTTTTAAAACTAAAAGGGAAATTTACTCTAGTAAATTAACAAAAAGCCCATCTTCTGTTTTGGTCACTTTTGCCAATTGTTGAGTGCTAAGTCCCTTGATTGCTTTATCCCATTTTTTATTGCTGAGCCCAGCACTCTCTTTCAATTCATTTAACAGCACTGGGTGTTGTTTTTTTAGGATACTAAACACAGCTTTTTCTTCTTCAGTCAATGTTGGCCCTTTGACCTCTGAACGCATTTGAGGGAAAAATAAAACTTCTTGGATCGAGCTATTATCAGTCATCAACATAACTAAGCGATCTATACCAATCCCAATTCCTGATGTTGGTGGCATACCATACTCTAGTGCGCGAATAAAATCATGATCGATAAACATCGCTTCATCATCTCCTTTTTCAGAAAGTTTAAGCTGATCCTCAAAGCGTTCCAACTGATCGATTGGATCGTTTAGTTCAGAGTATGCATTGGCAAGTTCTTTTCCATTAACCAAGAGCTCAAAACGTTCTGTCAACCCTGGTTTGTCTCGATGAACTTTGGTTAAAGGGCTCATCTCTTTGGGGTAATCAGTGATAAAAGTTGGCTGCACATAATGATGCTCACAACAGGTACCAAAAATCTCGTCAATGAGCTTGCCAACACCCATACTATCATCAACTTCAATGTCAAGCCCAATTGCTGTTGCTCTCAATTCTTCTTCACTCATCCCATTTACGTCGATGTCAGTATGCTTCTGAATCGCTTCAAGTATAGGGACACGAGGATAGGGCGATTTGAAATCAATAGTCTTATCACCAACCTTCACTTTTGTAGTGTTGTGTGTCTCGATGGCAACTTGTTCGAGTAATGACTCTGTTGTTTCCATCATCCAGTGGTAATCTTTATAGGCGACATAAAGTTCCATGACAGTAAACTCGGGGTTGTGTGTTCTGTCCATACCTTCGTTGCGGAAGTCTTTGGCAAATTCATAAACGCCATCAAGCCCCCCAACAATAAGGCGTTTTAAATACAATTCGTTCGCAATTCGTAGGTAGAGTGGAATGTTTAGCGCATTGTGATGGGTAACAAACGGACGTGCCGCAGCACCACCAGGAATGGGCTGGAGTATAGGAGTTTCCACCTCTATATACCCTTTTGCATTAAAGAAAGAACGAATGGTATTTGTGATTTTTGTTCGTTTGAGAAAAGTGTCTTTCACATCAGGATTGACAATCAAATCAACATATCGCATGCGATATCTTTGCTCAGGGTCTGAAAAAGAATCATAAGTGTTTCCATCCACATCTGTTTTTGGCAATGGCAATGGGCGAAGGGACTTGCTCAATACATGAAGAGACTCCACTTGCACTGTTTTTTCACCTACTTGGGTAGTAAACAAAGTTCCAGTTAGCCCAATAATATCGCCTATGTCTAAGAGCTTCTTATAAACATCGTTGTACATTGTTTTGTCCTCTTCTGAACAAAGAATATCACGATTGAAATAAACTTGTATACGTCCTTTTGAGTCTTGTAGTTCTGCAAAACTCGCCTTTCCCTGTATTCTACGAGACATCAACCTTCCTGCTATTGTGACTTGTTTTCCCTCAACAAATTCATTGATAATCGATTCACTATTTGCGTTGGTAGAAAATGCAGTGGCAGGGTATGGGTCTATTCCAAGTCCACGAAGTTGTTTTAACTTCTCCCTTCTGATAAGCTCTTGCTCGGATCTTTCCAAGATGAATTCTTTTGTGCAAAGATAATCATGCATAACGAATTCAGTGAATTTGATCTTGGTTTTGTAATGAAACAGTATACAGACGCAAGCTTTTACTCATTTAAAAGAGATTAAAACATGAATAATATGTGCTGCTGAAATTCTGTTTTTTACGTATTTTGCACTTTCGATGATATCATTGATGTTGTCAAGTCAAATTTATTTTTGACATATATGAAAAAAGAAATAGAAATTCGTGATTTGGGTTTTTTGGATTACCAAACAGTTTGGGATTTGCAACACGATTTGTTTCAACAAACGATTGATACTAAAATATACAATCGCAGAAATCAAACCACCAAGCCTACTCAAAACTATTTACTACTTGTTGAGCATACTCCCGTCATTACTTTGGGAAAAAGTGGCTTGACAGATCATTTGTTGACAAGCAAAGCTGAACTCGAATCACAAGGAATTTCGTTTTTTAAAATCGATCGTGGAGGAGATATAACCTATCACGGACCTGGTCAAATCGTTGGTTATCCTATACTCGATTTGGACCATTTTTTTACTGATATTCATAAGTATTTGCGATTTTTGGAGCAAGTTATTATTGATACCCTAGCTGACTTTAGTATCGTAGCCACGCGAAGTAAAGGGGAAACAGGTGTCTGGCTAGATATCGACACCCCTTTTGCTAGAAAAATATGCGCCATGGGGATTCGGGCAAGCCGTTGGGTTACCATGCATGGGTTTTCTTTGAATGTCAATACCGATCTATCTCATTTCGATCACATTGTTCCCTGCGGGATTCATGGCAAGCAAGTGACTTCAATGGCTGAAGAGTTGAAAAAAGAAGTGTCACTTGAAGAAGTCAAAAAACGCATCACGCATCACTTTGAGAAGCAGTTTGATGCCACTTTGGTGAGCTAATCAAATGGGATGTTATTGTGGAATCTGATACACAACCAAACTGTTATTTTCGCCAGTTGTAGCCAAAAATACATTTCCTTTTCGGTCACTATCCACGGTTACTGGACCAGCCCCATAAATTGGAAAATGCGGAAGTAGGTTTCCTTTTCGATCAAATACATAAACCTTTTCTTCTTGCTCATCAACCAAACTGATGAAGGTACGGTTGTTGACCACATGAATCGATGGGTTTCCGTATATCCCAAAATCGAGTTCCAAAAGGCGACTGTTGATTTCAAGTTTATTTTCTGTTAACAACACAAGGTTTTTCCCTCTTGCACGAACTTGATATGGGGTTTCAAAGGGGAGT
>CAXGAP010000030.1:0-16734 GCA_964008075.1 uncultured Flavobacteriaceae bacterium | reverse complement strand
GCTGAAGAGTTTAAAGACAATGGTCCACGTTGTAACGCTTTGGCATTGGGGGCTGTTCAAACAGAAATGCTTGCAGAGGTATTTCCAGACTACAAAGCGCCTGTTTCAGCATCACAAATGGCAACCTATATCGCCGACTTTTCACTCAATGGGCATCATTTGTACAACGGTAAAGTACTTCCGATCAGTCAATCCACGCCATGAGTGCTTTTACGACGTATTTGCCAGTCAATGCGCGCTCTCGATGTCTCAACTTGGTTAAAGACCATCCTGTCTCTATTCTTGTTGTCAATCCAAGACGAACAAAGCATGGGGATTTTCGAAAACTTCCTGATGGAAGATTTCAGATTACCTTAAATAAAATGGAAAACCCCTATCGATTTTTAATCACTTTTATCCATGAGTGGGCTCATTGGTTGGTGATGCAACAACACCCATTCAGAACCCAACCGCATGGTTCGATTTGGAAACAAACGTTTAAAATGCAAATGCTGCCATTTCTGCAAGACCAAATTTTTCCTGAAAACCTATTGGGGCTTTTGGCAAAGCATATGAAGAATCCCAAAGCGACGCTAGACGCTGACCCTCAATTGGCAATTGCACTAAAGCAATATGACCTTGCTAATGATAAAAACTTTATTTTTGAGTTAGAAACTGGCACTCGCTTTCAAGCAAGCAATGGAAAGGTCTACGAGCTTGGACACTTGCGTAGAAAACGCTACGCTTGCATTGAGCTTGCCACCAAAAGAACTTATCTCTTCGCTGCTCACAGTGAGGTTCAGATAGTTGGGAAATAAAGATGTCAACGAATGGAATCTAAATTTGATTTTACAGAAGAAACCAATGCTGCCAAAGCTAAAGTTCAGCAAGATGCAAAAGGGTTTTTTAAAAGCCTTTTTCGATTTATGGCTACCCTTTTATCTATTCGCAAAACCACAGATTACAGAGCAACAATTCAAGCGATTCAAGATGACATACCTTTCAAAGGTGCCACTGCTTGGGTATTGATCTGCTCCATTTTTCTTGCTTCCATTGGATTGAACGCCAATTCCACTGCTGTTGTTATTGGTGCAATGTTAATCGCACCTCTCATGGGACCTGTTTTGGGGGTAGGTGTGTCCTTGGCGATTAATGACTTGGCAACGCTCCGTCGATCGTTGGTAAACTTCGGCGTCATGGTTTTGTTAAGTGTCATCACTGCCTTTCTTTTTTTCGCACTTTTTCCACTTCGTGAGGAGTCGAGTGAGCTTTTGGCTCGCGTGAGTCCTGATATTAGAGACGTATTGATCGCCTTTTTTGGGGGTTTAGCCTTGATCATTGCACGAACAAAAAAAGGTACAATTGCCTCTGTCATTTTTGGCGTTGCGATTGCCACTGCTCTCATGCCACCCCTTTGCACTGTTGGTTATGCACTGGCGCATTCCAATATCGCCTATGCACTTGGGGCATTGTATTTATTTGCTATTAATGCAAGTTTTATCGCTCTTGCTGCCTATTTGGTTGTCAAACTCTTGCGATTCCCTATGATAGAGTATGCAAACGCTAAAAAACGACGTCGTATATCTCGCCTGGCTACATTACTGGCTTTATTGATGGCTATTCCTGCTGGATTTACTTTTGTTGATGTATTACAACAGAGTCGTTTTCAAGCTGCTGCACAATTGTTTTTAGAGAATGAACTTCAAGGGATTGACAATGCCGATTATCTTCGCCAGACAGCACGTATTGAGTATGATGATGTTCAACCCAAAGTAGTGATCAACTCTTTTGGCGTTGCACCTCTCGACCCAGCAGTTGAGCGCTTGTTGAAGGAGAGGATTAAATATTATGAATCACTCAACAACGCAGAGTTGATTATCAACCAATTGGAAAGAGAAGTCAATCAGTTTGACCAGCAGCGCTATTTGATTGAGTTGCGCAAACGGGACTCATTGGAGCTCATACGACAGCAAAATGAGATTGAATCACTTCAAACCAAAATAGGGGAGCTCAGCCATCAAACCACGGATCATATATCTTTTGATCAAATCATTGCAGAGCTGAGAGTTATCAGCCCTTTTGTGCGTGAGTTGAGTTATGCGCAAACTTATATTTCAAACTTTGATAAGATTGACACAATTGCAGTCTTTCGTATGCAGTGGGATTCTTCTTTAGATTCAATCGCTGTTCAATCGGAGGAAAAGCGTTTGCGAAATTGGTTGTCGATTCAGCTGCAGGAGCGACCTTTTGTGCTCGAAAGGAATTAATCATCGAGATAAAGCTCTCGTACTTTTTTGAATAAATTTGAGGAGTAGACAAAGTCTGTAACTGCTTCGTTATCAGTCTTAAATATGTTTTTATTCGACCCTTCCCACGCTTTACTTCCGTCTTTCAAAAAGAGAATGGTTTCGCCAATTTCCATTACTGAATTCATATCATGCGAATTGATTACAGTGGTAATGTTATACTCTTTTGTGAGTTCTTGAATGAGGTTGTCGATAACAATAGCTGTTTTAGGGTCAAGACCAGAGTTGGGTTCGTCACAAAAAAGATATTTGGGTCGCATAACAACTGCTCGAGCAATCGCGACACGCTTTTGCATACCACCTGAGATTTCATTGGGTAATTTATGTCTTGCATCTATCAGGTTTACGCGCTCGATGACAGCCTCGGCTTGATTGATCATTTCTGCTTCTGAAAACTTGGTTAGCATTCGCATTGGAAACAGTACATTTTCAACCACATTCATCGAATCGAAGAGTGCACTTCCTTGAAAAACCATACCGATTTCTCTTCGCAGGACCCTATGTTCATCCTCCGACATGGAAGAAAATGAGGTATTATCAAAATATATTTCTCCACTGTTTGGCCTAAAAAGACCTAAAAGAATTTTGAGCAAAACAGTTTTACCAGAACCACTTTGGCCAATCACCAAATTCGTTTTTCCAATCTTAAATTCAGTTGAAATCCCTTTTAGTACGGGAGTGCCATCAAACTGTTTGTATATATTTTCTATTCGTATCATTTTATGGGAAAAACAGTTGGGTTATAAAATAGTTGACAACAATGATAACGACTGAACACCAGACAAAAGAGACTGTACTTGCACGTCCAACATCAAGTGCGCCACCTTTCATATAGTAACCATGATACGAGGGGATTGTAGCTAAAATGATTGCAAACAAAAAGGTTTTTACAAAAGCATATACGACATGATAGGAATTGAATCCCAATTGAATCCCTTCAATAAAGGCAGAGCTGCTTGAATAGCCACCATATATGGTTGCAGCCCAACCACCAAAAATCCCTAAAAACATGGAAAAGATAATGACGATTGGCAATAAAGTCATTGCGATTAGCTTGGGAAATACCAAAAAATTGACTGAATTTATACCCATCACTTCTAGAGCATCGATCTGCTCTGTCACACGCATAGTTCCTATGCTTGAAGTGATATATGACCCAACTTTTCCTGCCAAAATAATTGCCATAAAAGTGGGTGAAAACTCTAAAATAATCGATTGTCGAGTTGCGAAGCCAACTAGATTTTCAGGCATAAAAGAACTGTCAATGTTCAGAGCCGTCTGCATAGAGACAACACCACCAACAAAGAATGAAAGAAAGCATACAATACCCAATGAACCCAAGATCAAATCCTGAATTTCTTTCATTACAAGCCCATACATAATCGACCGTTTAGTAGGTTTGATGAACACCAGGCGAAGCATCAAAAAATAGGTACCAATGTGTTTGAGCATATTCACCTGACGAAAGTAAAAAATAATGTTTGCTTAAAAGTGCTGTGTTTCAAAAAAATTATCTTTGGGTTTTATATTTCAATCATGAAAAGACTTCTGCCTTCTTGCTCCGTGGCAACCATGTCATAAGAGCGTGTGATATTTTTATGATCCCCAAACCAGGGCATATTGATTATGGCCTCAAAGGTACAACTCATTCCACTTGCTTCTCCTATGATACCCATGCGCCACTTTTGATGATGGGTTGTGGAATCAAGTCAGGGCAGACCTACGAAAAAACTTAGATAACAGACATTGCTCCAACGATGTGTACCTTGTTGGGTATCGCCTTTCCAAATGGGATGACAGGAGATGTGATTTCTGAGTCGCTTGCTAAATTTGATAAGTAACAGCGTTGATATTCATTCCGGCGCCAACACTGGCAAAAATCACGACATCACCCTTCTTGAGCTTATGACCTTTGAGTTGATTTTTCCGAACCAAGTCAAAGAGTGTGGGGACAGTTGCCACAGAGCTATTACCATAGGTTTGTATGTTCATTGGCAGAACATCATCAGGCATTTGTTCTCTGTATAGGCGATA
The DNA here is from genome assembly GCA_964008075.1 of uncultured Flavobacteriaceae bacterium. Lineage (GTDB taxonomy): Bacteria > Bacteroidota > Bacteroidia > Flavobacteriales > Flavobacteriaceae > UBA724. Next base: position 12,415 of record CAXGAP010000030.1, on the reverse strand, counting down.
AAAACGTTTTAAAATTGCCTCATCCATTTTCTCATTGGCTTGATGGATAAAAACTTTTTTGAGATCTTCAATTTGATATCCAGATGCATCGAAGCAATCCTTCATCGCTTGGGGAACATGGCTTAGCGCAAACTCATACACTTTGCGCCCCTCCATTTTGATGTATTGGGTGTTTTTGTTTTTAGGATTACAATATGAACCGCCAGCATAGATGTAGTAGGTTTCATCGATTGTGTAGGTCGCTGTGCGATGTGATAAAAGCCCTCCATCTTCATCGACATCCTCAATGATGGTCGCACCTGCACCATCTGCAAAAATCATAGAATCTCTGTCATTGTGATCCACAACACGAGACAGGGTTTCTGCTCCGATAACAAGGCATCGTTTTGCAATCCCTGACTTGATGAAGGCTTCCGATTGGATGACACCTTCAAGCCATCCAGGACAGCCAAAGATGAGGTCATAGGCTACACAATTTGGGTTTTGAATACCCAGTTTGTGCTTTACTCGCGCTGCAACAGCTGGCAACATATCCGATTGGGTGTGACCATGACTGACATCCCCAAAGTTATGCCCCACGATGATATAGTCAAGCTGCTCAGGGTCAATGCCAGCATCATCGATTGCTCGCTCGGCGGCAAAAGTAGCAAGATCACTCGTGTTGTGATGATTTTTGGCATACTTACGTTCAGCGATACCAGTAATTGACTGAAACTTTTCGATGATTGACTCGTTGGCTATTGTAAATGGAGTGCCATCAGCCTGATAAAATTCATGTTGTAAAAAGTCCTGATTTGATGTAATATTTTCAGGAATATAACACCCAGTACCTGTAATTTTAATGGCCATTTACAAAGCTTTTAATCAAAACTAAATACATTCTTACACTCAACAGTAGAAACATAAAAGTTACTACGATGCTCAAAAATAGCATAAGAAGCTGAATAGTATAACCTTGGATACAAACAAATATTATAAATACCTAAAAATCAGATATTTAAATTTAAAATTAAGTAGTTTCAAATTCCTCAATAGGGGTACAAGTACATATTAAATTACGATCCCCAAAAGCTTCATTGGTTCTCCTAACACTAGGCCAGAACTTATTTTCTCTCACAAAAGCAAGTGGGTATGCTGCTTCACTTCGACTGTAAGGAAGATCCCATTCATCTGCTGTGAGCAGTGCCATTGTGTGGGGTGCATTATGCAAAATATTATTTTTCTGATTGGCATCACTACCTTCAATTTCAAATCGAATCGAAATCATAGCGTCGCAAAATCGATCGAGTTCTGATTTATCTTCACTTTCTGTTGGCTCAATCATCATTGTGCCAACCACTGGAAACGAAACGGTAGGGGAGTGGAACCCATAGTCCATCAGTCTTTTGGCAATGTCAACGACCTCAATGCCTTTTTCTTTAAAGGGGCGGCAGTCGATGATAAACTCATGCGCAGCTCGACCAGACTCTCCTTTATATAGAATTTCATAGTGCTTTTCTAATTTTTGCTTGATATAATTGGCATTTAAAATGGCAATTTCAGTCGATCTTTTAAGCCCATTGGCACCAAGCATTCGAATGTATGAATAGGAAATCAGACAGATCAAAGCAGACCCCCAAGGTGCTCCTGAAATTGTAACAGCATTCGCTTGATCAGACAGATGAGGGTGTGTTGGTAAGAAAGGCACTAAATGCTTAGCAACGCAGATGGGGCCAACGCCAGGGCCACCGCCACCATGTGGAATGGCAAATGTCTTGTGTAAATTGAGGTGGCATACATCAGCACCAATCAGCGCAGGATTTGTCAGGCCAACTTGTGCATTCATGTTTGCACCATCCATATACACCTGCCCCCCACAGTCATGAATCACCTTTGTAATTCGCTGTATGGAGGACTCAAAAACCCCATGAGTAGATGGGTATGTGATCATTAGTGCTGCCAGATTTTCAGCATGGAGCTTTGCCTTTTCACACAACTCATCCTCATTGATATTGCCATGTTTGTCTGTTCCAACAACAACGACACGCATACCAGCCATCACAGCTGAGGCAGGATTGGTACCATGTGCAGAGGATGGAATTAAGCAAATATTACGATGGCTATCGCCACGTGATTCGTGATAGGAACGTATGACCATCAAACCACTAAACTCTCCTTGAGCACCTGAATTGGGTTGTAGTGAGGTGCCAGAAAAGCCAGTAATTTCAGATAGATAATCCTCGAGTTCTTGTAAAATATGCTGATAGCCTTGCACTTGATTTTTGGGTGCAAATGGATGGATATTTCCCCATTCAGGTCTGCTTAAGGGTAGGAGTTGTGCAGCTGCATTGAGTTTCATCGTACAAGACCCCAGGGCAATCATGCTGTGTGTGAGGGACAAATCCTTTCGCTCAAGTTTTTTGATATAACGCATCAGAGAAGACTCGGATTGGTAGTTGTGAAACACCTCTTGGGAGAGGAAATCGGTCGTTCTTTTTGTCGATGGTGGTATGCCAACCTCATCAAAACGAGTCTCCGAATGGCTTGATTTCACAGCACTGAAAATCTCAATAAGCTCATCGATATCTGCTGCTGTCGTAAGCTCATTTACTGAAATACTCAGTCGATCATCACTTATGATATTCAGATTGATTCCCTTTGCAAGTGCTTTTTTATCAATGATTTCTGTTGGGGCGATTACTTCCAAAGTATCGAAGAAATGATTGTTATTGATGGGTATGCCAAGGTTCATTAACCCCTTGTAAAGTCGTAAGGTATTGTCATGGATACGACTCGCAATTTGACGCAGACCAACAGGTCCATGATGAACAGCAAACATACCTGCCATCACAGCCAGCAGGACTTGAGCTGTACAGATATTTGATGTTGCACGATCGCGTTTGATGTGCTGTTCACGCGTTTGGAGTGCCATGCGAAGAGCACGCTCGCCTTGTATATCTTGTGTAACGCCAATGATACGCCCGGGAACACTGCGTTTATATTCTGTTTTGGTTGCAAAATAACCTGCATGAGGACCACCATATCCCATGGGAATGCCAAAGCGTTGAGTACTGCCAACAACGACATCTGCACCAAAAGTACCTGGCGCTTCGAGTAGGGCCAAACTCATGATGTCTGCTGCGACAGTCGTTTTGATATCAAGGCCATTGGCTTTTTCGATTGCCGCTTGCAAGTCGATGATATGACCATGCCTTCCAGGGTATTGAAATATGGCACCAAAAAAGTGTGACGAGGGAGTCCAACTGTCAGCATCTCCTTGTATGAGCTTGATGCCCAGTGGCACAGCACGTGTTTGCAACACAGCTAGTGTTTGTGGCAGTATGTTATTATCAACAAAAAATTCATTTGCTTCTCCTTTTTTTTGTGCTGCAGTTCGCAGACTGTAAAGCATACTCATTGCTTCAGCTGCTGCAGTGCTTTCATCCAAGAGAGAGGCATTTGCAAGAGGCATTCCTGTGAGCTCACAAACCATCGTTTGGAAATTCAGAACAGCCTCTAAACGACCCTGTGCAATTTCGGCTTGGTAGGGGGTATAGGCAGTGTACCACCCTGGGTTTTCCAGTATATTTCGTTGAATCACTGCTGGGAGGTGCGTTGGGTGATAACCCATGCCGATATAACTTTTATGCACCTTATTTTTTGAACCCAGCTCTGCAATGTGGTCCAAACATTCTGCCTCACTCATTGCAGTTGGAAGACTCATTTGCTTGTCAAGCCGAATCGATTCAGGGATGGTTTGCTGACAAAGTTCATCCAACGAATCTGTCTGAACAGTTGCCAGCATTTCTTTTACTTCATTACTTCTCGGTCCTATATGTCTGTAAGCAAAATGTGTCGTTTTCAAGCCAAAATCCTTTCTTACAAATTTAAAGTTAACTACACATCTTTTTAGCTTTTGCGATTTGAATATTCACAAAGTTTTTAACCATCAGATGTCTATCTTTGTCAATAAAGCTTGTCCTCTTGATCTCAAAACTTTTTCGCTTCTATGTCTTGTCAAGTACACATGTTGGATTGGCTGTATTGTCGCTACTGGCTATTGTTCATCTGCAATATGATTTATCATGGCAGTACCCCTTATTTATCTTTGTGTTTTGTGCAACTATAGTCACCTATAATTTTATACGTTATTTCCCTTTATCAGAAGCCAATGCAACACTAATAAGACCCATATTCATCTTTTCATTGTTGGCTGGTATAGGCTTGTGTATATCTGCCACCAAACTCACTTTTCACACACTTCTTTTGGCATCTTTTTTGGGTATATTGAGTTTCTCATATGTACTGCCCAACAATCGTTTTTTTACAGGGCTTCGTCAATTGCCTTATCTCAAATCATTTGTTGTGGTGGGTTGTTGGGCATCAGTCGTTGTTTTGCTTCCTCTTATAAACCATCAGAGTCAGCTCAGTATTTCAACTGTTGTTGTATGGATTCAAATGGCACTGTGGACTTTTGCAACGATGATCCCTTTTGAGATTCGCGATAGCTATGGCGATAGTGATCGCATGAAAACAATTCCTCAAATATTTGGAATAAAAGGATCGAAAATGATCGGCACCCTTTCTTTGATTGCTGTTGTTATACTATCCTATTTTTTGATAAATGAGATTGAAGATATGACACCAACAGTACTGACGGCTGCTATTGCGATTGTACTTTTACGCAAGTCTAATGAAGAACAAAGCCCTTATTTCGCCTCTTTTTGGGTTGAATCTCTACCCATGGTTTGGCTATTATCAATACTTATTTGGAAATGGATTTAGGAGTCTATGTTTTTTCGTGACGACTCCACTTTTTTGGCAAGCCCCTCTTTATAATCGATGATTTTATCTTGTAAATCCTTATCGTTGGTTGCAAGAATTTGCGCAGCGAGAATTCCTGCATTTTCAGCGCCGTCGAGTGCAACAGTCGCCACAGGAACACCACTCGGCATTTGGAGTATCGACAACACAGAATCCCACCCATCAATCGAGTTTCTAGACTTGACAGGCACCCCAATCACAGGGAGGGGACTGGTTGCAGCAACCATTCCAGGTAAGTGCGCAGCACCACCAGCACCAGCGATAATCACTCCGATACCTTTTTGGTGTGCAGTATTGGCAAAATCCATCATATAGCTCGGCGTTCGATGAGCAGAAACAATATCGACATGGGTTTCAACCCCAAACTCCTTCAAGATATTGATCGCACCCTCCATGACAGGCATATCCGAAGCACTTCCCATGATAATTGCTACTTTCATAAAAAAGTTTTTGCAAAGATAACGAAAAGGGCTGTATATCGTTGTTAGTCAGTGCGCACAACCACCTGTTGTTTGATGCGTTTTGCTGTTTTGCGAAGGGCTTCAAGATCAGCACCTGTCAGGGTAAGATGCCCCATTTTACGCATGGGTCTTGTTTCAGCCTTTCCATATAGATGTACATGAAGACCAGAAATCTCTAACAATTCATCCATACCATCGTAAACCACAGGGCCATTGAACCCTTTTTCGCCAACCAAATTGATCATAATGGCATTTTGTGAAAAATCACAAGCGCCAAAAGGCAAAGCGAGTATGGTGCGGAGGTGTTGCTCAAATTGAGAGGTAACAGCAGCTTCAATCGTCAGGTGGCCACTGTTGTGTGGGCGAGGGGCAACCTCATTGATCAGCAACGTATCATCATTGTCCAAAAAGAGTTCTACTGCCAACAACCCAACGTGATTGAGCTCATGGGCAACTCGCTCAGCTAAGGCCTGTGATGCTGTGCGTTGGTCCTTATCTAAAGTCGAGGGGGTAAAGACATACTCTACCTGATTTGCTTGGGGATGAAACTCCATTTCAACTGGTGGATAACTCACACATTCTCCTGTTTCCTTTCGCGCAACAATCACAGCAATTTCCTTTGCTATGGCAACGCAGTCTTCCACGATACAAGGCACATCTGGCACAGATGCCCAATCGGATTGTGTTTCAATTTTTTTGACCCCAAAGCCATCATACCCAAACCGACTGGCTTTCCAAATACATGGCACTTTGAGACTTTCCCAAGCTGGTTTTTGTGCATAGGCTTTATGTGCAGAGGTGGGGATATTATGATCAGTATAAAACTGTTTTTGTTTGGCCTTGCTTTGAATGATTGCAAGTGTTTCAGGCTTGGGATAGACTTTTTTTCCTTGTTTTTGGAGGGTATGTAAGGCCTCAATATTGACATTTTCAATCTCGATGGTGACAACATCTGCCTCTTTTCCAAAGTCAACCACTGTCTGATAGTCCATCAGATCACCAACACTAAAATCATCTGCTAGCAGTCGTGCAGGGGCATTGGGGCTGGGATCGAGTACCTTGGTAAAAACATCCCATTGGCGACATTTGGTGAGCATCATTTTTCCCAACTGTCCACCACCCAAAATGGCCAGTTTTACATTGCCAGAAAAAGTACCACTGCTCATGCGTGCAAAAATAGGGTTTTTCAGCACAATTAGGCCTGCGTAAAAATGTAAGTGCTAAGGGGGAGGTTTCTGATTCTATATATGGTGAATTAAAATTATAAAACACGAACGCCCAACAACGGCTATAGTGCATGCCCTGCGGGACACGCACCATAGCCAAACCGTTGCCTTCAACCCTGAACACCAAAACCCCACAACATCATTTGACCTCGTTTTTATCGTTTTCACAAATCAAGAAAACAAATGTTTTTATCCTCTGAAGCATTGTGTTCCTTACAAATTGAGATTATGATATCTTTGCTTGTCTAAAACGACACATGAAAAACATTATACTTTTCGGAAAGCCTGGTGCTGGAAAAGGAACACAGGCTGCGCTCTTACGTGATAACTTCCAATTGGTTCATATCTCTACAGGCGATTTATTTCGCTACAATATCAGCAACAATACCTCCTTGGGGGCCTTGGCAAAGTCTTATATGGATAAGGGGGATCTTGTCCCTGACCAGGTCACGATCAAGATGCTGGAAGCAGAGGTCGATGCCAATCCAGATGTGGGAGGGTTTATTTTTGATGGCTTTCCTCGAACTGCTGCTCAAGCCGAAGCGCTGGATGTGTTTTTAGAGGGTAAAAACATGAGCATTCGAGCAACCATTGCCCTTGAAGTCGATGAGGAAGTGCTTGTCAATCGATTGTTGAGTCGAGGGAAAGATAGTGGGCGCAGCGATGATCAAGATGAAGATAAAATTCGCAATCGATTTGCAGAGTATAACAAAAAAACAGCCCCTTTAATCGATTACTATAAAGCGCAAAACAAATTCTATAGCATCGGAGGTGAGGGTACAGTTGCAGAAATTTCTGAACAACTCACCAGCTTGCTACATTCACTGTAAAATGACGGAAGGGAACTTTGTCGATTATGTAAAAATTCACGCTACCTCAGGTAAGGGTGGCAAGGGATCGACACACCTTCATCGCGAAAAATATATTGCCAAGGGTGGCCCTGACGGAGGTGATGGGGGTCGTGGAGGACATGTGATCTTTAAAGGGGATAAAAACCTATGGACACTTTTGGATTTTAAATTCTCTCGCCATTTTAAAGCCGAGCATGGAAGCGATGGAAGTAAGAATCGAAGCACTGGCGCTGATGGAAAAGACTGCGTTATTCGTGTACCACTTGGCACTGTGATTGTCGATAATGACAGTGGCGAAAAACTAACAGAAATCGTTGACGAAAAAGAAGTTGTTGCTATTAAAGGTGGTAAAGGTGGCAGGGGTAATTGGCATTTCAAAAGCCCAACCAACCAAACCCCTCGATATGCACAACCAGGACTGCCAGGTGAGGATCGAAATTTTACACTCGAATTAAAGGTATTGGCAGATGTGGGACTTGTGGGTTTTCCCAATGCAGGGAAGTCCACACTTTTGGCAGCACTGACTGCCGCCAAACCTAAAATCGCAGATTATGAGTTCACAACCCTAAAACCCAATTTGGGAATCGTCAGACAGCGAGACTACAGCTCCTTTGTGATGGCTGATATCCCTGGGATTATTGAAGGTGCTTCTGAAGGTAAAGGACTTGGACACTACTTTTTACGTCATATTGAGCGTAACTCTGTTTTACTCTATCTCATCCCTGCTGATGCCGACGATCTATTCGAACAGTTTTCTATCCTTCGAGGAGAGTTGAAAACCTATAATCCAGAACTGCTTGACAAGAATTATATCATTGCCATTTCGAAGAGTGATCTTTTAGATGATGAACTGCAGAAAGAGATGGAAGCCCTTGCGAAAACAACTTTTCCAGAAGAAGATGTACTGTTTATATCCTCTGTAGCGCAGAAGGGACTCACATCACTTAAAGATCGATTATGGGCCGCGCTCAACTCATAATATGTTTGTTTTGGGCTGTTTTGCTCAGTGCACAACGACCACCCAACGAACTGTTTCCACTAATACCCTTGGGTGCTGAACAAAAAACAATCATTGACAATCTTTCGAAATTTTCTGGTGAAACCCTTTCAACTACTGATCTTTTCACTTTAGCCAAAGGATATCTTCAAGATCAACGATTTGAAGAGGCCTTGGAGTGTTATGACGAGCTATGTGATAGAAACCCAAATCGTTTCGATTTTCAATTTGGGCGAGGGGCATCAGCTGGATTTTTACTTTCAGGAACACCCAGCATACGAGCGATGTGGTATATAGGTCATCTTAAATCAGGCTTTGAGGAGGCTGTTCGTATCCAACCAAATTCACTCTTTGCGCGACGTGCCTTGTTCAACATCTATCTTGGATTACCTCGATTGCTTGGGGGTAGTGATGCTAAGGCAGACCAACAAATAAAAGCAATTCAACTGTTAAACCCTCTTGAAGCGACTGTTGCAAAAGTGTTTTTCGCCATGAACAATAAGGATCAAACATCTTTTGACAAACAAGCGACAATTGCTTATAACGATGCAAAAAACAACCTTGAGATCAATGATAGTCGCTACGATCTGGCCATGATTGCAAGTCAGTATTTTGATGATACTGAACGTGCGATCAATTTATTGAATGAGTTTTTGTCAAACGCCAGTGCAGGAGATCAATACCCACCAGTTTTTGCAAGATATCGACTGGCAGAACTCACGCCCAACAACACCCAAGAACTTCGTTCGATTCGAAGTGAGGTTGCTGAACTTGAAGCCTTTCTGTTCACTTATGACCCATTATCTGCCTATATTCGTAAAATAAAGGCCAACTAATGCGAATACACTTTATTGCCATCGGTGGTAGTGCCATGCATAATTTAGCAATAGCATTGCATCGAAATGGGCATCAAATCACTGGCAGCGACGACTCGATTTATGAACCCTCACGCTCGCGCCTAGAGAAAGAGGGCTTGTTGCCCCAGTCAATGGGATGGGATCCCACTCGAATTGATGCAAGCCTTGATGCAATTATTTTAGGAATGCACGCAAAAGAAGATAACCCCGAGCTCTTGGCAGCCAAGGCCTTGTCGATTAAAATATACTCATATCCAGAATACCTTTACGAAGCAACCAAAGATAAAACCAGAGTGGTGATCGGTGGTAGTCATGGCAAAACCAGTATCACTGCAATGATCCTTTGTGTTCTTGATTATTGGGATATCACGACAGACTTCATGGTTGGTGCCCAACTGGAGGGTTTTGATATCATGACCCAGATTACAGATAATCACGATTTTGTGGTGCTTGAGGGGGATGAGTATCTTTCTTCAGCTATTGACCGTCGTCCAAAATTCCATCTATACAAACCTAATATTGCTTTGATCAGTGGAATTGCTTGGGATCACGTCAATGTGTTCCCAACAGAAGAGGATTATATAAAACAATTTCGTTTATTTATAGATAGCATCACTGCAGGTGGGATTTTGATATACAATGAGGAGGATGAAATACTAGAGGAGTTGGTACTCAAATCTCAAAATCAGATTCGAAAGATCCCTTACAAAACTCACCCATTCACAATCAGCGATGGACAGACAGCATTGGATTCAGATGAGGGTCCAATTCCCCTTCAAATTTTTGGAAATCATAACATGAGTAACCTTTCTGGCGCACTTCTCGTTTGTAGTCAAATGGGTGTTGAGCCAGTGATGTTTTATGAAGCGATCCCATCATTTACAGGTGCTTCCAAACGATTGGAACTTTTTTCAGATCGCCCTGGAAAGCGCATCTATCGGGACTTCGCACATGCACCAAGTAAGGTGCAAGCAACAACTCAGGCTGTTCGTGAACAATTTCCAAATGATCTTTTTCTTGCTTGCCTCGAGCTACATACTTTTAGCAGCCTGGATGTAAGTTTTGTTCAAACCTATGCCAACTGCCTTGTTCAATCAGACATTGCTGTTGTATTTATTGATGATGAAGCACGAAAAGCCAAAGGAAAAGACCTCCTTGATGAGCAAACAATTCGCAATGCTTTTGGTGATCAATCTCTAAACGTTTTTTATGAAAAAGAAGCACTCTTTAACTGGCTTCGCCAACAGCCCGCTTCGATTGTATTGCTGATGAGTTCTGGTCAATATGGAGGGCTCGATCTGCAACGTTTGGTAGATTGACAAAGGTTTTTATATTTTTATTTTAAACATTCCCTAATGAACAAACACCTTCCCATTTATGATTGTTCTCCAGACGATCCCCCAAGAGAAAAGATGCAAAGGCTTCGCCATAAAAGCATAACAGAAAACACGTATTTTAGCTTTACCGATGAAGGACAATTATATGATACTTATATACACTCATCAATTAAATGCTCGTATTCGCTATGTATTTACACATTTTTTTGAGACATATACTGACAACACCATCGAAATTACAGATGTATTAGAGACTTTCATTGCGCACAATGGACCTAAGTTTTCGTACACAAATCAAAAGCTGAGCAACGAATTTTTTGTGCATGCTAACCCATTGTTGTTTGAACAAGGCGTGCGTGAGCAGGAAATTAAAATCAGTCGTTGGCAAACAACCCCTGTCTTCTTTCCTACCAATAAGGAGAGTTCTATACCTTATGATATTTTTGCTACTACTTTTTATATGCTTTCTCGCTATGAGGAGCATATCCCACACCTAAAAGATGATATGAATCGTTTCTCTACAAGTGGCTCTCTAGCCAGCGCTGAAAAATTTGCAAATAAACCTGTTGTAGATATGTGGGCACAACAATTTTTAACTTGTTTTAAAGATCAATTTCCAGAGCTGATGATCAAACACCCATTATCAAATCTCCAAACGATTCTTGAGGTGCCAGTGGCCTATGCATACAAGTCAAAAAGTGTGCTGCGAACGTTTTTTGAGACTGGAATAGATTTTTTCAACCTGCGATTTATTGAGATTTTTGAGCGCTTTGCTGTTCGCCTATCCTTTCGCCCAGATCCATATGATATATATAAATCATGGATTGCCTTGCATCAAAAATTTAATGTGCCTACAAAAGTTATGTTTATGTTTGCACGGTCAAGTGCAAATGATCGAAACATATCCATTTTTAAGCACCATTTTATTAATAGAATTAAAGACGTAGCCGATTATGTGCCAACATCCTTGCTTGCATCTTATCAATCAACAGATCAACCTGATCTCCTTCAGATTGAGGTCAATCGTTTAAGTGAAATCATACATCACCCCTTGAAAGATATTCGACAGCATTTGGTGCGACTTCGTTTTCCAACAACCTATGACCATTTTGCCAATTTGGGATTTGCACATGATTATTCTTTACAGTTTGTCGATTTTCTAGGTTATAGGGCAGGTACTGGATTTCCTTTTCGGTTTTATAACCTCAGTAAAGAACAGCGTTCAAATCTGTTCATACATCCTGTTGTAGCACACGAAACCATATTACGCAATCAGCGCTCACCTCGTAAAGCAAGACGATTGTTGGAGCAATGTAAAGCATACAATATCGAATATGGCACACCACTAACATTGGTGTTGACCAACACCATCATGGATGAAAGGCAAAAAAACAAGCCATGGAAAAGGATGTTTACTGAATTTTTGGAGACTTATGATTAATAAAGAAACCATCACTGATCTTTTTTTTGATTTAGACCATACGTTATGGGATTTTGAAAAAAACTCAGCTCTCACCTTCGAACAGCTAATTGCAGACTATAAAATTCCTGTCAGATTAGAGGATTTTTTAAAAGTTTATGTGCCACTGAATTTAGAGTATTGGAAATCCTTTAGAGAACAACGAATGGATAAAGAAACCCTTCGATATCGTCGAATCAAAGATACTTTTGATCGATTGCAGATTTCTATAGACGACGACATGGTTTACACTTTAGCAGATGCCTATATCCAAAATCTTCCAGAGCACAATCACCTTTTTCCAGGCGCAATCAAAGTATTGGAACAATTAAAAAACCAGTACTCGTTGCATATCATTACAAATGGATTTCGTGAAGTCCAAAGCTTTAAAATGAGAAATGCAGGCCTAACGCCATACTTTATT
>CAXGAP010000029.1:0-16871 GCA_964008075.1 uncultured Flavobacteriaceae bacterium | reverse complement strand
GTCGTACTTAAGTTGGACATCGTAATAATCATTAATGTTATCAATGCCATAAACATTGTGTCCATCTTTTGCTAGTTTTAAAGCTACATGGTAGCCAATAAAACCTGCCATCCCTGTTACAAGTACCTTCATTTTTTGTATTACAAGGGTTTTGATTTTGGTTTGCCCAACAACCAGCTACTACTCTGTATCTTATCTCCTAGTCCATCGATTAGTTCCACCCCCAACTGCTTACATACTGTAATTTCAGGGATTGACTCTTTGTTTTGGTCTCCACCATTGGCAAAAGCTAAGTCATAGTGGGTGCCAAACTGTTCTGCTATTTTGCGAATACTTTCACAAACCGTACAATCTTGGTCAATGGACAAAATCACTTTGTCAACCGCCTTGATGTTACTGACAATCAGTAAACGTTCCTGTTCGTTTTGAAAGGGCTTGCTGCCCTTGAGTTCCCTCTGATGGTCACTGTTGACAATCACAATCAGCTCATCGCATAGCTCCTTGGCTTTATTAAAATACTCCAAATGCCCTTTATGCAAGGGATTAAAATAACCCGATACAATAAACCCCTTTTTCTTCATTATTCCATTATTGCGGATTGTATTAAAAAGGGGGTTAAGCCCATATCTACTATTTCCATTTACAAATATAACTCTATAATGTTAAGTTTTATTGTCTCAATTCAAACTTCTAAGCTTCTCATTTTAATGATTACAAACAAAAGTTATTTAAGGAAATTAAAAGAAAAAAGAAATTGAAGGTTTGATTGAACATGTGATAATAGATATAATAACTTAAACCTGTGTAATCGTGTTTTTTGTAATTCTAATGTACAATTTATTTAATAAATAAAAAGTTCAGAAATAGACCTAAGCGTATGATAGTCAATTAGTTGCTACTCAACGGTTACAGATTTTGCCAGGTTTCTTGGCTGGTCAACATTACAACCCCGCATCACTGCGATGTGATACGCCAATAGTTGCAAAGGCACAGATGCCAAAATCGGCGTAAGTGATTCGGTGACTTCTGGGATTTCAATCAGATGATCCGCCAATGCTTTGACTGATTTGTCACCCTTGGTTACAACGGCAATGAGTTTCCCTTCTCGTGACTTAATTTCTTGGATGTTGCTCACTACCTTTTCATAATGCCCTTTGTTAGTGGCAATCACCACCACAGGCATGTTTTTGTCAATGAGTGCAATTGGGCCGTGTTTCATTTCCGCTGCAGGGTATCCTTCAGCGTGGATATAGGATATTTCTTTGAGCTTCAGCGCACCTTCCAAAGCTACTGGAAAATTGTACCCTCGTCCCAAATACAAAAAGTTTGACGCTTTATGATAGCTTTTGGCGATCTTTTGTATGTCCTTTTCACTCTGTAGTACTGTTTCAATCGACTTTGGAAGCTTTTCTAGTTCCTCAGCGACACGACAAAATTCTTCAGGGGTCAATGAACCCCGGATTTGACCCAAACGCAAGCAAATCAATATCAACAGTGTGATTTGAGAGGTAAAGGCTTTGGTTGATGCCACCCCTATTTCTGGCCCTGCATGGGTGTAAGCTCCTGTATCAGCAGCGCGAGCAATAGAACTCCCAACCACATTACAAATCCCAAATACAAAAGCGCCTGCTTCTTTGGCTAGTTTAATCGCTGCTAAGGTGTCTGCTGTTTCACCTGATTGAGAAATAGCAATCACTACATCGTCTGTATAAATCACGGGGTTGCGGTAGCGAAACTCGGATGCATATTCCACCTCAACTGGGATACGAGCTGCATCTTCAAACAAATATTCGCCTACCAAGCCTGCGTGCCAAGAGGTGCCACAAGCAACAATAATTATTCTTTTGGCTTTCTGAAAAACCTCCTTGTGGTCTTCTAACCCAGACAATATAATCTGTTGTTCATCCCTATGAAGTCTTCCTCTAAAGGTGTCGATAATGGCATTGGGCTGCTCATAAATCTCTTTGAGCATAAAGTGGTCATATCCACCTTTCTCAATTTTTTCTAAACTGAGTTGCAGTTCTTGAATGTCTGGATCAACCCGACTATTGTCTGGAATCGTATACATTTTTAATCCCTTGTCTTGGTTGATAACTGCCATTTCATTGTCTTCCAAATAAATGGAACGATTGGTATATTCAATAAATGGCGAAGCATCAGATGCTATAAAATATTCATCTTTCCCAAGGCCAATGGACAAAGGGCTTCCGAGTTTAGCAACCACGATTTCTTTAGGTCTTTCTTTGTGAAAAACAGCAATGGCATAGGCGCCAACCACTTGATTAAGCGCAATTTGAACAGCTTTTCCTGTTTTGAGTCCTTGAGTGATTTGAATGTGTTCTATTAAGTTGACCAAAACTTCTGTGTCTGTTTCAGAATAGAAACTAAACCCCTGGTCAGTCAAATAGGATCGTAGAGATTCATAGTTTTCAATGATGCCATTGTGAACAAGAACCAATCGACCAGAGTTCGAGTTGTGTGGGTGAGCATTTACATCATTGGGAACGCCGTGTGTTGCCCAGCGTGTATGGCCAATACCAAGTGTGCCAGAGCGATGGTTTTGTTCCGCCTTAAATTCCAAAGCTGCAACTTTTCCTTTGGTTTTAGTCAGGTATAATTCGCTGTTGAGCAAGGCAATCCCTGCGCTGTCATAACCACGATACTCAAGGCGTTTTAACCCCTGAATGATAATCGGGTATGCTTCGCGATTTCCCATATAACCTACAATTCCACACATACTTATTCGGTTCCTTTTCCAATCTCATAGGAAGTAAAGCCAATGGATTGCAACTGATTGTGATCTAAAATTTTTCTTCCATCAAACACAAAAGCAGGCTTTTCCATTTGGGTGTAAATCTTTATAAAGTCTTGGGTTTGAAACTCATCCCAATCTGTAATAACAGCTAACGCATGGGCTTTCATACATGCGTCTTCTGCTTTGCCCGAGATCCTTAGGTTGACTAGTTTTGATTTGATTTCATTTTCAGAATGCCCTCTGTATTCCCAAAGGGTTTTCAAGTCTAGGTGCATGCGTTCCAAAGATACTTTTGGGTCATAGACATGGATATGTGCACCCTCTGAAAGTAGCTGATCTGCCACATAAATCGCTGCAGATTCTCGTGTGTCGTTGGTGTCTTTTTTAAATGCCCAACCCCAAAGACCAATTTTCTTACCGTTGACAGTGTTGAACAGGGCTTTTTGGATTCGATTGGCAAAGCGATTTTTCTGAAAATCATTGATCTGTATAACTCCTTTCCAGTAGTCTGCCACTTCATCTAAACCATATTGGCGACAGATATACACAAGGTTTAAGATGTCTTTTTGAAAACAACTACCACCAAAGCCAACTGATGCTTTTAAAAATTTAGGGCCTATACGACTATCTTTACCTACTGCATTCGCAACCTCTTCTACGTCAGCACCTGTGGCCTCGCAAAGGGCAGAAATACTGTTGATTGAACTAATCCGTTGTGCCAAAAAAGCATTGGACACAAGCTTTGATAGCTCGGACGACCAAACATTAGTAGTCACAATTTTTTCACGTGGTATCCAATTTGCATAAATGTCAACCAATGCCTCGATGGCCTGTTTGCCTTCAGTTGTTGTGCGTCCACCGATCAACACTCGATCTGATTTAAACAAATCCGCAATGGCTGTTCCTTCAGCCAAAAACTCGGGGTTGGACAGCACCTCAAAATGTGCCCCGTGAGGAGATTGTTCCAGTATGGTTTGTATCGCCTCTGCTGTTCGAACAGGAAGTGTGCTTTTTTCTACCACTATTTTGTCTGTCGTTGCCACTCCGGCAATTCGACGGGCGCATTGTTCGACGTATGTTAGATCTGCTGCCTCCCCTTTGCCCTTACCATAGGTCTTTGTGGGGGTGTTCACGGCTATAAATATGATGTCCGCCTCCTCTATTGCTTTGTCAATATCGGTTGAAAAAATGAGGTTTTTGTTTCTCACTTTTGCCACAACTTCTGCCAAACCTGGTTCATATATGGGTAGCTTGTCCAAGTCGGGGTCGTTCCAAGCAGCAATGCGCTCTTCGCTGATGTCAACCACATTAACATTGATGTTGGGGCACTGTCTAGCGATCACCGCCATTGTGGGTCCGCCTACATAGCCAGCCCCAATACAACAAATCTTATTCATCGCTATTGGTTTTGCTTGCAAAAATAGGGATTTTATAGGTGAGCATCAGCCCTCCACGATAAGCAACAACTTCTCCTGATCCATTGAATGGGCGATAAACCGTTTCATCTATACTGTCTAAATCAATCCGCCGAAGGCCTTTGTAGCCTTTGTACCATGACTGTGTTAGTCCTGCTCCAATGAAGAACTCTAAAGCAAATTCCTTGTTCAATCGTTTTTTATATCCAATTGTTAACCCATAAAACGCCGCACGACCAGAAAGATATTCATCATCTGGAATATTAAGCCGTTTTTCTGCACCTTCTTTTTCTACCCAATGATCATAAAAAACAGCGAAACGAGGCTTTTGAAGGGTAAACATTCCAAAACCAACATGTGGGCCAATAAACCAATTTTGGATGTCTTCTTTACGATACCACCGATATTCTAAAAACACTTGGTTTACATGAAACGGGGTTTCATCAAGAAGTGGTTGTTCGTCCCAAAACGATCCAAGTACATCAAGTTGAAACGATTGTTTTTCGCCCAAAGGAACTTCAAGTCCGAAATTTGGAATTAATAATGGAATTGTTGCTAGGTTGACTTTTCCCTCGGTTTGGGCAATTAGTGGTGAACTTAATAGCAGCAAAAACAACAGGTTTTTGACTTGAACAAAATTCTTTTTTTGGGGACTATTATACATAATGTCTAGTTAATTAGGTTTCGTTTGAAATAATAAATTAGCTGGCGCTTGTCGTTGGGGTCTTTAACGATTTTAATGATGCTTTTCCCAACAAGTTTTTTCGTCAGTGTGTTGATGGATTCTATGGCGTCTACTTTTCTTTTGTTGTTTTGTGAATCACTCAGGTCATCTCGGCCTATCAATCGAAGGATGTCATCAGTTGTTACCCTCAGCTTTGATTGCAACAGTACCAATATCATCTCCTCCTCTTCAGTGAGTGGAAAAAATTCAAGTTTGTTGCGAATTCCTCCACGCACCAAACGAGGCGTGCGCATACGAACCACAATCACCCACAGGTAGCCCAAAGCAATAATGACAAAAGCAAGCACGGCAGCATATGTAAGATTTAAGAACAAAGTCCTTTGATCAAAGTAGAGGCGTTCTGTTTTTTCTGGGCTAGCAAAAGTACGTGTTCCTAATGCTTTTCCGTAGAGTTGATTGTTTTTGAAATAATACAGCGAATCTGCTCTAAAAAAAGCTGGCTCAAACTTGCTAATATTGGCTGATATAGGCCCTTGCTTGTAAAATAAAACATTGTTGTTTTTTAAATCAACCACTAAATTTTGTTCTGTGTCAGTTGGGTGGCCAAACAAAAAAAACAAACTATCCTTTTGCATAATTTTATATGGAGACAAGTTTACTGCTGTTTTTCCTAGGTTTGTCCACTTTCTTGTGATAAAGTCAAATGTCCATATCTCATTGTTTCTTTCGCCCTCAAGCCCTGTGAATTTGTCAATCTCTAAACCACCCACACTATAAAAATTGTCTCCCAACAAAAAGCAGGAACCCCCATACGCTTCAGGTGGGAAGCTAAATCCTTGGGTAGGGTAATACTGCCATTCTGCTGTAGATTCATCAAAATAAGTAAAAAAGTTGTTTGCGCGCCAAAAGCCATATCCTCCATAGCGAAAAAGAGTGTCACGATAAACAAACTGGCTCGCTTTGTTCTGGTTTTGGTGTTGATAGGATTGGTCGATCCGTATGGTTTTATCTTTTTCAATTCGATAAATCAAGCCCCCTCTATTGCTAGTCAGATGAAGTGCTGCTCTGTACCAAACGGCTAAATAGTCAGGATAATTTTCGGGTATTGGCTTTAATAGGAAAGTGTCTCTTTTTTTTGTTAGAAAATGCTCCTTGATGATTCTGTCTTCGTAAAACCAATAAGTAGACTCGTTGGTTTTGTTGTGCCAAGCCTTTACAGCTGTAGGAGACTGGGCGAGAAGGGGGAATGTATAAAGCACTAATAATAGTCGCATAAAAATAAGACTATTTTGTATTTTGCTTTGTAAAGATACGTATTTTTGCCCTATGACAATTAGCACACTTATCGTATTATTGAGTTATGGGTTTGTTTTTACTTGGCTTACCATTCCGCGTGTGTCTGAGATCGTAAAAAAATATCGGATTTTTCGAAAACCCAGTGAACGTGATCTTCATTGGCGGTTTGTTCCTAAGCTTACTGGGCTGTCGTTTTATGTTGCTCTTTTGGTTGTTGCTTTTGCTTTTGTTCCCTTTGTAGATGTAAAACGACTAATTCTTGTTTTAGGTGCTGGTGCAATTGTTGTCTATGTTGGCATTAGAGATGATATTTATCAGCTTAGGCCCGTTGTTAAACTTATGCTTCAGCTTGTTGCTGTTTCGTTTTTTATTTTTGGTGACGATTTGGTTGTTCGCAATTTAAATGGTTTTTTAAACATTTATGAACTGCCGCTAGGAGTGGATTATTTATTCACTTTTTTCATTGGGGTATTTATGATTAATTCTTTTAACCTTTGTGATGGAATTGATGGCCTAGCAGCCATGATGGGCATAGTAATTTCTGTTTGTTATGGGGCCATATTCTATATTATCAGCGACTATTTGTTTTTATCGTTTTGTGTAATCCTAGTTGGTTGTATGCTGGCTTTTTTGCGTTTCAACTTACCAGAAAAAAACAAGGTGTTTATGGGCGATACCGGGTCCTTGTTTTTAGGGTTTATCTTTTACTTATTTACCATGTATTTTGTGACAACTGATTCTGTGATTTTATCTGTTTTTGTTCCTCACAAATCCCTTATAATCGTGGCTGCTCTCAGTATCTTTATAGTGCCTATACTAGATTCTGGCAGTGTGTTTTTCAGTCGGGTTTGGCACAAAAAAAGCCCTTTTAAGCCCGACAACAATCATATCCATCACCTGGTGCTTTACTACACCAAAAACCATATAATGGCTTCTCTGATTATCATAGCGTGTTTAACTGCCACCTTGATGTTGTTTTCTAAACTTGCCTTTAGCCTTAGTCATGAGCTTACAATAATCTTATTTTTTGCCTACCTAATTTTTTGGTATATCGCGCTCTTTTTTGTGCGTCGAAAAGTGCGTAAAAAAAAGTCTGTTTAGCTGCTTTTCAGCTCTTCTAAAATTTGGAATGCTGGGGCCTTTACAAGTATCCAGCCCGTCGCTATTACACCTCCCAAAAAGGTCCAGATAATTACCGTCATTGTGCGCCTAGGTTTTGAGCGTTTTAAGGGAATGCTCACTGGTTCAATGATCATAAAAATCGGGGTGTCTTTATTGACTTGGATTTTGGCTTGCTCCACTTGACCTGCCAATTCCTGAAAAACGGATGAGGTCACAGCAAATTGCGACTCTAGTCGCGTGAGTTGATTTTGGTATAAAGAAGACGTGATGTTTAGATTTTGATCTTTAAACATCGCAATAGAGTCTTGAATTTGTTCAAACTCTTGGCGTTTAGCGTCAAATTGGCTTTGGATAAATTGCAAGTTGTTTCTAGCGCTTTGACTTTTAAATGCAATAATTTTAGTTTGTAATAAGTCTGTTGCCGCTTGTGCAAGTTGTGCTGCAATCTTTCTGTCGGAAAGCTCTATACTGATAGAAACTAGACCTTCCTGATCATCTACCTCAACAGACAAAATTTGATCTAAAAATTCAAACAAATCTCTGTCTTCTTCGCTGATATCAAAAAGAATGTTATCCTTAGGGGTGTCTGCATTGTTGCTTGAAAACAGAAGTCTTTTTAGGCCAATGGTGTACTTTTTTATTAAGGCTACAATCGATCCCTCTCCCTCTTGTATTTGAACATAGTCGCGAAAGCTCATTTGGCTTTCGCCCACAGAGGTTTCAAGCAGTGACATACGATAAGGAGAACTTTCGGCAATTTGAGGGTATAATGAAGGTGCTATTTCTTGTGCTTGCCCACCAACAATCGCTGTGAGGTTTATGCCTGCAAGAGATGCCAAGCCGCCTAGAGATGAGTTTGATTGTCCCTCAGAAAGCTGAGGCATAAACATGGATGATGCGGTATAGCGTACAGGCGAAACCAAAGCCAAAACAATCCCTAGAATAGAGAACAAAATTGTAATTCTTATCACAAAACGCCTTGCTACAAAAACTGTTTTTAATAGAGCAATCAAGTCAATTTCATCTTCTTTGTGGTCATTCATTTATAAAAATATCAATTTCCGGTTATTGTATTTACAAGAAGTGCTAGGGAGGCAAGTGCCGATGTCATACCAACAATTTCCTGTACTGAAACGACTCGTTTTTCGTCTTTGACAGGAACCACAACCACTGCGCCTGGCTCAAGTCTTGGTCTTATTTTAAAAAACAAGAAGCGCTTCGTTCCTTTGACATCTCCGTTTTGATAAACCACATACGCGTTTTTATAATTTGCTGATTGTGTGATCCCTCCTGATTTTATGACCGCATCTCTAAATGAAATTCCACTCGCATATGGCATTGCTGTCTCTCGCTGAACAGCACCCAATACAGAAACTGTAAAGTCTTTTTTTGGAAAGTAAATCACATCGTTTGGTTTTAACAAAAGGTTGCCAGTATAATTTCCTTTACTGTAAAGGATTTTTTCAAAATCAACCCCAATTTTAATGTTTATATCCTCTTGATCAGACATAAACAAGTCTGTGTCGTTTCCAAAGCTACTTAGCTCTTGGTTTTGCGTGTTGATCTCTTGTTCTTGATTTTCGCTATTTTGTTCGTTCTCTGCCAAAGCATTTTGAAGACGCGATGTGTCTTCAATATTGCTTTTGGTTTGATTTGAAATTTTTCTTTCAATTGAAACACCTTTCAGGTTTGCTCCTGACATTGCCTCTCCTGCATCAAAATATAAATCATAAAGCGTATAGTTTTCGTTAATTATGGGGTAAGTCCCTGGCTTGGAAACCTCTCCCTCCAATGTAACGAATGTTGTGGGTTGAAACCCTGGTTTGGTGCGAACAACCATCAAGTCGGAAGGGCTTAGTTCTACTTCTTTTGCTTCTTCAAACGAAAACCGGCGAGCACTTACACGTTTGTCTTGGTCCAAGTCAGTCACATTAGTATACAGTTCAATTTGGTCTGTATTAGCGCGGTCACCAAAACCGTTGGAAATCAACACCAAATCTCTTGCAGTCATCCCATCAAAAAAAACATATTCTCCTGGCTCACCTACTACACCTTGAATACCAACCGTTCTTTCAGGGTTAATATTTTCCATGGAAACGACGACCAAACTGTCGTTCGGTTGTAATTGAATGTCTTGGGTTTTGTTGGCAATTTCTGACAGATCAATCGTTTTAATTTCATTAAAATACCCTTGTTTTGATCGATACAAAATCGCTGATTCTGGATATGCTTCCGGGGTCAATCCGTTGCTACTTTTCAATAATGCAGACAAGGTTGGTGATTCGTTTAGTGGATAATTTCCAGGAAGATACACTTCTCCCGAAACGCTTACCTTATTTGTATATCTATCCGAAACGTTTTTTGCTTCTACAAAGTCTCCATCTGTAAGTGGTGTAGAGCTGAATGATGGTTGCTCAATTTTAATTATTTGACGCTCAAGTTCCAGTACACGATCAACGTACACTGCTTTTTTATACGCTTCAGACGAAAACCCCCCAACATAAGAGAGTAAATCTTCAACCGTTTCTTTGTGCAGGGTTTCAAAACGTCCTGTCGTCTTAAACCCTCCGTCGACTGTTATTCGATTATGATGAGGAGAAACAACAATGACATCTTGATCGCTGAGAAAAAAGGAAGGGTATGTTCCTTTTACAAAATAATCATATAAATCAATCGTATGTGCAAGCTTACCATTGCGCATAATTGAAATGTCTCGGTAACTACCACTTTCACTTGGCCCTCCTGCTGCATAAAGTGCGTTCAAAACAGAGGAGAATCCAGAAATTGTATATGTGCCAGGCGCTTCCACACTTCCTGTGATGTTTACAACAATACTTCTCGCTTTTTGAAGGTTTACATCCAAATACACCTTCGATTCGTTAGGAGCGTCTGGCAAAAGACCTGTATAAATCGAAGCAAACTCGTTTCTAATTTTTCGCTCTGCTGCCGCTATTGTCAAGCCAGACAGGTACATTGGTTTCAGCCTGTCTATACGAACAACTCCTTGCCGCGATAAGGTCAGTTCATAGCGATTTTCCGAGGCGCCCCAAACATCAATGGCGATTTCATCCGATGGTCCCAAGCGATATCCTACAGGTGTTGCCACATAAAACTGGGGTGTTTCGGTAATTTTTTGGTTGGCGAAAAAAGCGCTTCCAAAAATATCAGATTCTTCTTCATATTCACCAAACATAAACATGTCTGTGTCGTTTCCAAAGCCAAGTGACTCTTGGTCTTGCGTGTTAATCTCTTCTTCTTGATTTTCACTATTTTGTTCGTTCTCTGCCCAAGCATTTCGAAGAAGTGATAGATCTTCAAGTGTTGCGCCTTGAGCTTTTGCCAATCCTTCTAGCTGCAATAAAGAATACCCTCGTTTTCGAGCTTCAATTACATAACCAGCTTGCTGCTGTGGATTTAAATTTCGAATTTGTGTCAAAAAAGGGGGGGTGCTTTGTGCAACTGACGGGGCTACAAATAAGAAAAGCAACAACACTAAACTGGTCGTCAACAATCTTATTATCATGCCATCATATAAATCCTTTTGCATGTATTATGAGTTTATTTTTTCTAAGATTTTTTGTGTAATCGTGTAGGTCGGTACGACTCCTGTTTGTCCCAATGAGCCAGAGGCCAAAGTGCTTCCTGTTTCTAAGGGGTTATCAGAAGCGTAGTATGCATAGCGAAGCTTGATGTGCGGACGAACTGTTTTTCGGATATGCATTGCAGATTGAATCGCTTTTTGATAATGAACCCCTTCCATTTCGATTCCTATTACCTTCCAAGAGGAGCCGCAAAAATAAGTTAAAATGTCTTTGTTTTGAAGAGATGTGCCTAGAACAGTAATCATTGTTCCTTTGTATGTTGGAATTTTTGTGCTAGCAAAATCGTCCGGCAATAAGTCATTCTCAAAAGGATAATTATCTGATGTACCTTCAAAAATGTGTGCTGTTGGTACCATGATGTCTCCTTTTTTTCCATTCATAATCCCTGCTTTACCCATAATTGAAATCGATTCCAATTGTTTCCCAATATTAGTTTTTAATAGCTCGTCCATAAGCTCGTATGCTTGTTCGCCAAAGGCATAATCAAACACAACCAAAACTGTCCCTTTTGCAAACGCATACTTATTCCTTTTTATTTTATCAGTATCTATAATTTGTGCGTGTACGTTGCTGCCAGTATTGTCCTTTATTTCTGTAAACCCTTGTTTTTTGGCAAATTGATTTACTTTTTCCTGATTGGTTTGATCATCAATAAACTGGCCAAACCATGTTTTGTCTTTTGCCGATTTACCCAACGCCTCTTCTGCATAAATAGTGTTTAAAAAGCTATGCCTATTTGCAGAAACCAAATGGATTGGTCGGTCAATGAGCTTGTGTTGTTCCAATACCTGATAAAGCTGGTTTGCCCATCGTTCGCCATGGATGTGATGTCCAATCTGATCTCTTAACATTGCGCTAAATGTTATCACCCTCTTGTTCTCTTTACTGCGTTCGTTTATGGCAACGCGAACCATGTGATAAATCAGCCGAATAAAGCGGTGAGGGTTTTTTGGGGTTTGAAAACGATTATAAAAATCCGTGGCTTCGTTGTATGTACACTCCAACAGTTGCGCCAAATACGCCATTGTTGATTCCAATTCATTCTTCCCAACGTTTTTGGTTGAGGTGGCTGTGGCTTCAATTTTATGCCATTCCCGTATGGTCTGTTTAGATGAT
The DNA here is from genome assembly GCA_964008075.1 of uncultured Flavobacteriaceae bacterium. Lineage (GTDB taxonomy): Bacteria > Bacteroidota > Bacteroidia > Flavobacteriales > Flavobacteriaceae > UBA724. Next base: position 4,880 of record CAXGAP010000029.1, on the reverse strand, counting down.
GGAATATACACTCGGTTGCAAATTTTATCTGCCTCTATATACAAAAATGTCAAATGCGTCAGGATGTCATAAACTTCCGATCGCCCTCTTGTGACCTCTATGACCACCTGGTCCTTGTCGATACGATAGCAGTTTCGCCTTCTTTTGGCAGGGATAATCGGCTGAAAACTAGAAGAGGACAGTCCCTCTTCTGCTGTCATATTGACGGAAACACACTCGGCTATACCCTCTGGCAAACGATCGATTACGTACAACAAGCCATTTAACTCTGTTTTGGTTTCTGCAATTGTGCCATAAATTTCTGGTTTCAGGGTAAGTAATGCTTTGCGTAATGATGTGCCCGAAATGCCCATGGGTTTATAAAACCCACGGTTGAGTAAGTGGCGCATACTGATATACATCCGAGCAATGGCGTTGGATGAATCTTGCGCGCGCTTTCGCAGAGCTGCAGAAACTGTTGGTTGCTGTGTCATTGACATTCCTTTTTAAGTTCGTCTGCTATTTTTCGATCGTTTGTTAGGCGTGGAACTTTGTTTTGTCCGCCCAATTTACCGATTCTTTTCATATAGCGAGAAAATCCATTTTTTTGAACGACTCTAATTTCCAAAGGCTGCAGCACTTTACCTTTGATAAGGTCATCATAATACCTGTTTTGTTTACATAGCTGTTGGTCAACGTCCAAGCAAAAATGTTTGATGTCTTTTGGGGGCGAGGTAAACTCGATAAACCACTCGTGATACGGAAGCCCTTTTTGGGGGTTGACTTGAGGAGCAACTGTGAATTCACTGATTTCAATGCCGGTGTCTCTAGTTGCTTGCAGCAAGGCTTGCTCAACCTCTTTCCCAATCACGTGCTCGCCAAAAGCAGAGATAAAGTGCTTGATGCGGCCGGAAACCACCACTCGGAAGGGAGAAAGGGATGTAAACATCACAGTGTCTCCGATGTTATACCCCCACAAACCTGCGCTTGTGGATATAATTATCACATAATTTACGCCCAACTCCACTTCTGCCAACCCTCGGCGTGGAGGTGGTGCATCATAAAACTGGTCTGCAGGAATAAACTCATAAAAAATCCCTGAATCGAGTTGTAGCAGCATCCCTTCTGCGTCCGGGTGGTCCTGAAAAGCAAAAAAACCCTCAGAGGCAGGGTACAGCTCCACACTAGGAATACGACGTCCTACTAAGCTTTCCAGTTTCGTTCGATAAGGCTCATAGTTTACCCCTCCATACACAAACAAGTTAAAGTTTGGGAACAAGTCCCCTACTTTTTTACCTGTTTTTAACTGTAGTTTCTCATAATACATACTCACCCAAGGAGGAATGCCGCTAATCAAGCGCATATCTTTTTGGTGAGTCTCTTCAACAATGGCATCTACTTTTGTTTCCCAATCTTCAATGCAGTTTGTTTCCCAAGAAGGCAGTCGATTTTTTTGAAGGTATTTTGGTACATAATGGGCCACGATGCCCGAAAGTCGTCCCAAATCAATTCCATTTTTCTTTTCAAGGATTGGGCTCCCTTGTAAGAAAATCATTTTGCCATCTACAAATGAAGCGTCATCTGTTGCTTCGATATGACAAAACAAAGCGTTTTTGGCTGCCTCGATATGAGTTGGCATTGATTCTTTGGTCAGTGGAATATACTTCATCCCGGAAGTTGTTCCTGATGTTTTCGCAAAATACAAGGGTTTGCCTAACCAAAGCACATCCGTCTCTCCCTCAACCACTCGATCTACATATGGGCGCAGCCCCTCATAATCAGCAATAGGAACGTGCTTTATAAAGTCTTTATGGCTTTGAATTTGGTCGAAATTATGGTCTTTGCCAAAAGCTGTGTGTTTTGCTTTTTCAATCAGTTGCTTTAAAACTTTTTGTTGGGTCTCAATGGGTTTTGATGACCATTGATTTATTTTTTTTCTTGCACGCTTTGCGAGTTGTTTCGCTATCAGTTTTCGGAATGACATATTATTCGAATTCTATAAACTCCGTCGGGTTGATGGGATAACCATCACTCCATAGTTCCAAGTGTAAATGAGGCCCCGTTGATAAGGTTCCTGTGCTTCCTGCAAAACTGATCACCTCGCCAGAAAGTACAAGGTCGCCTTGATTGACAGCTAAAGATTCGTTGTGTTTGTAAACAGAGATAAGGTTTTGTTGGTGTTTGATGATTACAACATATCCTGTCTCTGATGTCCATTCAGCCAAAATCACTGTTCCGTCCGACACTGATTTAACAGGTGTTTTTTCTGGGACGCTGATATCAACTGCAAAATGATTCTCGGATGGGGAATAGCCTTGCGTGATCACCCCAGTCACTGGTGTAAATAGCGTAAAGTTGTTTTCGGTCCCAGCTGTTTCAAATAAATTAAATCGATCTTCCTGTGCAACTTCTGCGCGCAGAATAGAGTCTTGTTTGTTTGTGCTAAAGTCCAACTCCTCTAGCTGGTCTATGTCATCTATTGTTCTGCTTGATGGTATATCTTCTAAATCCACATTTCCACTCAATGCGTCAGCGATAGAAGTTATATGTCTTTCATTTAAAAACAATTGCTGCTGCAAGGAGTCTATCAGATAGGTGTTGTTTATTGCCTGTCGTCGCAGTGCTGTTGAATCATATCCTGGTATATATTCTTTGAGTGGAGTGACTGAAATAATCAAATATGTGGCGGCAATTAAAAGAATCGCCGAAATACTCAAAATCATAAAAACATTTAGGCGGCTTAATTTATATGACAGCATCTCCTCAAATGTGTTCTCGTTGAGAACCACAAAGCGGTATTTTGCCACAAGTCTGGAGCGAAATGATTTGTTGTCTTTATTGTTTGATTTGGCCATCGTTTGCAAATATAACCAACTCTGTTTTGGCGCATCTTACAGTTCTAAAAAACTTTACTACATTTGCTTAAAATAATCGTTTATGTCCTCTCTATTTCTGCCGTTAGCAATTGGTCCTTGGCAAATTGTTCTTCTTGTTGTCTTGGTTGTTCTTCTTTTTGGAGGACGTAAAATTCCAGAGCTTATGCGCGGTCTTGGCACTGGTATCAAAGAGTTTAAAAATGCCTCGAAAGAAGAAGATTCTGAAAAAGAAAAGTAAATTACTTCTTTTCTTTTATTGATCTCAGTATCGTCTCCACTTCAAAAATATAATCTCGCTTTGCTGTCGATGGGGCAAACACAAAACCTTCTAATATAATATTTCGATTGTTGGCTTTGTCGTTAATGATGTATTGTAAAAAGGGGCCTGCCATAAAATCGCCTTGGACCTCCCACGTTCCACGTATTTCTAACGCTGGTTTGTTGCCAAATGTTGTGTTATACACATAAGGCTCATAAGCTTTTTCTGTAATCAAATAACTGTTGGGCAATCGCCCTGGGATAAACGCTTTTCCAATAGAGTCGCGCTTGGTGATGAATTGTGTAAGGTTTTGTTGCGAAACGATTCTTTCGTCATAAGGGGTGGTCAAAACCAGTAGATTGACATGTCCTTTTTGTATTTCTCGCTGAAACCAAATGGTGTTTTCGCCTTCTTTAAGTGTATTGTAAGCTGATGGTATTGTGAGAGAAATCCCAAATTTTTCCTCCAGCCCATGATTTATATAGGTAGATTTTCTAATTCTTCGCAACCTTTCGTTGCGTTCTTGCTTGCGTATCGTTTCAATGACTTTGTTGGACTGAGATATAATGATTTCAGTCAATCGTTCTTTTGTTGGCGCAGTAAACACTGCTATCGTTTGGGGTTGTGCATAGGTGTTTTTATCAATTCTAACATTAGTTTGGTCGCTAATACCAATCCATAATACACTTCGGCTTGACTGTGCAAATCCAGTAAAAATTTCTGGGGGTATTTGCTTGAGGTCATATAACGGTTCTTGCTGTGGCAAACCCTCCACTGGGTAAGCGTACATGTCTCTAACTGTTTGTCCGATAGTGCTTTGCCACAATTGATTGGGCATCACCACTGTAATTGTGTTGATGTTTCCGTTCGAGGACAGAACAAGGGGCGTGCCTTTTTTGGTCTGACAAGAGACCATTATCAATACAGAAAAAAGAACTATTAGATTTTTATTCATGATGATTAACAACCAAAAACTAAGTTAAAATCGCAGCTATTCCTGGCAGTGTTTTTCCTTCTAAGCTCTCAAGCATCGCGCCTCCGCCGGTGGAGACATAACTGACTTGGTCTTCCATCTCAAATTGCTTCACTGCAGCTACAGAGTCCCCACCTCCAACTAGTGAAAAGGATCCGTTTTTTGTGCTTGCTGCAATGGCTTCGCCCAAAGCAATTGTTCCTTTGGAAAAATGAGAAAATTCAAAAACACCTACAGGGCCATTCCATAAAATCGTTTTACAGCTATACACCACACCTGAAAACCCATCAATAGTTTCTGGTCCTGCATCCATCCCTTCCCATCCATCTGGGATTTGACCAATGGGAAACACCTGTTGTTTTGCATTGTTTGAAAAGCTGTCGCTTGCAACCACATCTTTTGGTAAATGAACATGAACACCCTTTTCTTTTGCGTTCGCTAGGATTGATAACGCCAACTTCTGCTTGTCATCTTCACAAATAGAATTTCCTATCCTTCCGCCCATTGCTTTGGCAAAAGTGAACGACATTCCACCACCCAAAATAAGATGGTCGATTTTGTCTAATATGTTTTCGATAATCGTGATTTTTGAAGACACTTTTGCTCCGCCAAGAATTGCCAACACTGGCTTTTCTCCAGACGACATCACACGATCAATCGCATCGATTTCTTTTGCCAACAGAAACCCAAAGTATTTTGATGTTGGGAAAAATTGGGCAACTGTTGTTGTTGAAGCGTGTGCACGATGCGCTGTTCCAAACGCGTCGTTGATATATGCGTCTGCTGGCTTTGC
>CAXGAP010000028.1:0-16977 GCA_964008075.1 uncultured Flavobacteriaceae bacterium | reverse complement strand
CAGGTGGGACCACTTGTAACCCCGGAATTATCAGGGGGTTACTTGTTTAAAATTCCTTTTGGGCTCCATTTCTTTTGTTTTTTATGTCAATATAAGTCAATATAACCCCTATAATTGAAACTGTTAGTGCTAATCCAAATAATGGTAATTTATCTTTAATATCCGGCGAATTTAAACCTGCAGGATCTAAGCTTATAAAAAGAGCCATATATGTTACTCCCGCTGAAAAAGACCACCCAAATAATAGCATTAAATATTGCCTTTGTTTTTTAAACACAAATACAGCTAATAATAAAATTAGAACAATTAAATAATCTACAATCCACAATGGAACATATTTCCAATCATCCCAGTAGGTGTTCATTATTGTTTCATAAACAGCAAGAATTATTGCGTATAAAGTTGCTAATATTGAATTTATCTTTTTTACCACAACTAATTTTAAAATTAAAATTTATAACTAACGGACTATCAGTATAGCTAAATATCTTTTCAACCTCCAAATATAAAACCTAAGGCCTTATCTTTTCCCCCCTCAAAATGAGTGTACCAGCCCAACCCTCTCTGGAGCCGTATCGAAAAGACTTGATATTGGAAAAACCAACATCACTTAACAAGCGAACCCAATGATACTCAGAAAACAGCTGCATGGTCGAAATGCCACAGTCTTCGGGCCACGAATGAGAGACTGGGTTTTCTTCGTAAAAATCCAACCCGAAAATCAATACCCCGCCAGTGTTTAACCAAAAATCATATACATTTTGCAGAAAAGAAAAAGGGTCTTTGAGGTAATACACTACCTCCATGGAGTGAACAACATCAAAAGGAGTTTTTGGGTTCCAGCTGCTCAGATCAGCACAACTGTAGCTGTTGTTAGGATCGGATTTCAGTGCTTTATCAATCATTTGTTGTGCGCCATCAACACCCGTTGAAGACACACATTCTGGGTGTTTTGCAACTTGTCTCACAACCCAGCCATTTCCACAACCGGCATCGATAAACGAGAACTGCTTTCGCCCTTTTAAGACCATAGAAAGCATTTTATCAACGGACTGCTGATGACCCTTTTCCATGCCCTCGTCACGACCAATTTCAGCCCATTCTCCAAAAACAACTGTTGGTGAGCGTTTCATGGTGTAAGGGATGTTAAAGTGTGCAACTCATGTCCTCACCACAACACAAAGGAGATTTGATCATTCCATTGCAGCTTGGGCATTGAGAAACTTGTACTTCGGCACCATCACCAGAAGTGATGCTTCCGTTTTCGAGAGGGGTGTCACATTTTGCACAACTGGCATTCACTGCCATATCGCATTGACTACAAGTGTAAGTTGCCATAATATAAGTTTTTGTAAAGATATCGATTTTATCTCATCAAACTAAAGTGCCCGCTATATATACGTCCATCTTCAAGCTCTAATCGAAACCAATAATCATCTGCTGGCAAGGGCTGATTTTGATAGGTTCCATCCCAAAAATCATCGGCATTCGAAAGCTGGTATAAAAACCGACCATAGCGATCATAGATATAAACATGGGAGTTGCTATTAAAGGTTGTTTTCAACCCCAAAATCTGCCAAGTATCATTTATTCCATCGTTGTTGGGAGAGAAATATTTATAATATCCAACCACCCCAACTTGAGCAGATGACACCCCACACCCGTATTTGTCACGAACCTTAACTGTTCGCATACCCGGTCTTACTTGTTCAAAATAAGGGACGTCTTGAAAACTGCTGTCATCCAAAGCGTATTCATAGTCGCCAACTCCAAGATTGTCGATTATGATTTCCACAGTGTTTTCTTGACTAGAAAAGCCACTGATAACAATATCATTCGTGTTGAGTTTCGCAAACTCAGACGTGATTACTTCAATCGATTTTGTAGATGAGCAACCAATATCCCCTATGGATGTTGCTGTTACAGTATAGGTCCCACCAACGTCGATTGTGATTTGAGATGAAGTACCCACCCTTGTTATGGCATTGTTTTCATCTATGTATTTCCACACATAACTGTAGTTATCAGAAGGGTTTTTTACTTTGAGGTCCAAAACAGTTTCATCCAAGCATAGGACACCCTGTTGGTCTAGATCAAAAGAAGGGTTTTCAAGAACATTAAATTCGACAAAACCCGTACTTACACAACTCGCATTAATGGTATTGACCAGCTCCACACCAATAGAGGTCGAGGAGGTGCTGAAAAGTGATGGAAGAGGAGATGGCAACGGAATTCCTTGATCGTCAAAATAATAAACAGAAACATCTGTTTGCCCATTTAAAATATCTCTCTCTATAAATTGTGTATCAAAAGCCGCCATACCATCAATCACACCATCAGAATCATCACACAACTCTTGTGTAGGTATGGGGTAGAAATTGGGGGTGTCGTCTACAATAAACTCAATTTCTGTTTCTTCATAGCAGGAGGGAGTGTTGTTTGAGGGGTCATTTTCTACCCGAGCAATTATTTTTTGGTTACCAGATTTAAAAGAATTTGGAAAGGCACCAGTAAAGAGTAAATTATAGTTTGGATCAAAATAAGAAGCCTGAATATCGGTTTGTCCTTTGGTGAGCTCTTGATAAGCTCTGGTTGTGTTGAAAACAAACAAGCCATCGTTATCGTCGTCGCATGCGCGGAAAGGAGCAACAGCATGAGCAGTTGGTAGCCTTTCGACATGTAAATTGGCAACCTTTTTCAAGCCAATACATGAAATGGTATTTAAGCCTATCACTTCTACATTTGCCCAAATTTCATCAACCCAGCTTGCTCCATTTGGGACAGGGTTTGGGTTTTCATAACCATTATTTTGGTCTATTTCATTTCTTTTCAGGGCCGCATCTTCTAATGTGGGATAATACTGAATTACCACTCCAGAACTGCGAAACAAAGGGTGTTCATTGAGAAGTGCTGTTGTAAGTGTATCGAAAATGGTTGGGGGAAATAGCGCTCGACCATCTTGATTGGCTGAGGGAGGAAGCTCACAAACATCAAAATCGAGCATAAAGCCATCCTTGATTTTACTTACAGCCACGTTGATACGAATTTCAGCATCACGAGCACAGCTTCCATTAGGGGCAAAGACATTGTTTGGTAAAATGCTATTGATTTGCACATAAACAATATCGTTAAGGATTGGGTTGCCATTGATATCATTGTTATAATAGGATGTTGGTTCGCTAATCTTGCTTCCAGGCGATCTAGTGGAAGAGGTGTAATAAGTAAATTCTTTGTTTGAAGAGTTTGTTGAGATGAGGCTTTCAAAACTGCGAAGATTAGTCACTACTATGCCATCAAAATCACCATCAGTTTCGTCACATTGCTCGAAAGTAATCACATTCTGATCAATGACTGGCAAAGGGGTCAGCACCAAGTCAAAACGATTGGTTGTCGTGAAACAAGACAAGAAAGACAAATTGTCCGTTACACGAACATAGATTGGCTTTTTTCTGTTATCAGCGGCAGTCATTGTATAGGAGGTTATGCCTACTGTTGATAGGTCTTCTGCATCAGAAAGTGTTGTGTGATAACTAATACTATACTGACCAGCAGTACCACTAAGTAGTGTTTGTATTCGCGAATCGTTTAGTTGAAGATCGAAGGTGGTTATATTGTCTATATCGCTCCCACTGGCTTGGTCATCACATTCATAATGTGGTTCAATTTCAATGGTCGGGGGGATTGGCAGAACACGTAGCGTGAAGGAATCAGTTTGATTGGACTCGCACCCAGTAGTTTTATTTTTTAGTCGATAATACAATTGTTGAGGGTTTGATGAATTGCCAAACAGTACAGACTTGTCAATGGCATTAGTGTCTGTTTCATTTTTAAAAAACAACACCTCAAGAGAAGAATCTCCATTGATTATCGATAGTTCTTGCGCCTGTAGATCAAAGTCATTGACCAAGTAATTAAATGTATCCCCATCAAGACCATTGTCACAAAGCTCCATATCATTGGCTGGCAACATAATAGGCAATGGGTTGACAACGATAGTCGTTTCGACTCTGCAAGTCACGCTATTTGTTGTAACTTCATAAAAATAGGTTGTTGTTTCAGTAGGGGACTCAATGATAGTGCTAGTTTCAACCCCATCAAAAACAATATCAGCCCCTGTTGTGGGATTTATTTTTCCCCAAACAACCTTTGTAGTACCAGTAAACTCAAATACAGGCCAAGAATCTCCACTTCCTGAAGATTCATCTTTCATGTCATTCCAATTTTTTATCGTTTTAAAATCGAATTGTGCAAAATCCTCCCCGCCATCTTCAAAAAAAGAATCAGGGTTTTGCCCACCAGAATCATTTGGCTCACCATCATCCCAATTTGCTAAATCATCAGTTAGCAATCTTCCATCAAGCCACTGCCAACCCTCATCTACAGCATTGTTTGGGTTTAGGCTTGATTGTTGTCGCAGACCTAGCCAAAAATGTATTTCTCGTGTTCCAGCAACGCCAAGCGAATTGAGAGCATCATAAACAGCACTTTCCTCATCTTTGGAGTTGATGACATACATCGACGCACCAGCACCTAAGGATTGTATAAGGTTGTAGGCATCAGTCCAAGCCATGGACTCTCTTTTTAAGAAATAAGATGAGGATTCATATTGTAAAAAACGCTCAAAATCAGGGTTCGCATTAGCAAAATCTTGTGCCGTTTGCGGCACACCACCGACAGTTAATGTTACGTTTTCTCCCTCACATATTTCTGTTTTAGAGCTCAGCAGCTCGGGATTGCTGATAAAAGCATCTGTTTCTGCACGTGTTAAACTTACACAACCATCAGATGAATAAGCCTCTACATAATAAGTTTGATCATGAACCAGGGGTGTATCATCGTTCAAAGCACTCCCACCAGTAGAAGACAGAAAAACACCAACAGAGCCTCCAACATCATTTTTTAAATCTTTGATGGTTGGGACATCACTGGCACAGTAGGTGTAAATAGGTTCGAGTGTTGGCGCATCAGGAATTTGGTTGACAATCAGGATTACTCCACCAATCGACTCAATCGGGCAGGCATATGTTGGTCTGGAGATAAGGACTTGTACTTCTGAGCCGTTCAGCCCATAATCTGTAGAGACAGTTAGAGAATTGGTGTTTGCGCCACTAAAGGTAGAATTGTCAACAATAGCCGCACCATCAATGACCCACTGAAAAACAGCATCGCTTGTGGTGGTGTCGACAGAGAAAGTAGCAGCATCACCTTCACAAACCTGCACTGAAACAGGATTTCCACTTGGAGAAATTTCTGCAGGGTTACCAAGCTCTTGAAAATCATAAACAGCATTACTGTCTAAGTCGTTTGGCAGATAATCGTAATTGTGTCCGATCACCCAACCACGACCAGATACTGTATTATCATCTATGGTCAGGGGATCTTGTTGAAGTCTTCCATCGTTGTCAGGGTCTAAAAACCCAGCTTCAATCACATCAAAACAACCATCATCATCACTATCTAGGTCAAACGCATCAGCAAGATTATCACTGTCTGAAAATGAATCAAGATTAATAGCTTTAATATGCCCTTCAAAAACAGAGTCAATACTTGAGTCATTGTGGTGAGTGAATATCAACCCCGACGATTGGGTGGCAAAAAATTGAAAGCTTGGAGGGGTACCAACATCTGTGCTGCTAAACCGAAATGTGATTTTCGAGCTATTGTACTGCGTAAAACCTCCGACATAGTCATCTTCAATAAGGATTTCAATGTCACTATCAGGGTCAAGTAGTGTGATACTTTCAGATGGGTCTATACTTTCAAGAGTATAATAGGTGTTTTCTTCATCAGGGGGGCTTTGATTGTTGGCAAACCCAAATGAGAAGTGAAGAGATTTTGGAACGACAGGACCCAGCTCAAAACGAATCGCATCATTACTAGATTTCTTTGGAGGAAGAAAGGAGGTAAATCGCCCATTGTTAAAAGGAGTAAAACTTCCATTACCAACTGACAGCACCTGAGACAAAGCAGGGGTGCTGTAGGGGAGGGGGTTGTCAACCACAAGTTCAGGAGGGGTCGTTGTAAGATCAATTTCATAGTCCCCTAAAGACTCTATTTTATCATATATCCCGTCATTGTCATTGTCTAAGTCAATGTTATCAACCACCCCATCTTTATCCGTATCATTGGGACAAATGCTTACATTGACTGCAGAGGAATACACAACACTGTTGGGAGACAAACAGTCAATCACCAATTCAAGGCGATAAGATCCAAAGGAGTCGGGGGTATATTCAGAACTGTCGGATGATCCAGTAAAGATGTTCTGCCACGACCCGTCACCTTTTTGTTTTTGCCATTTAAGGGAATCGTAATTTTCAGCATTTGGAAGTTGTAAGATAATATTGCTTTGTCCAGAAGAATCAACACAGCTTCCCAAAGAGTTCAAACTTAAACTAGGATAAATTTTAGGTTCAAGGTTAAACCCAGAATAAAATGCTCCAGAAGTTGCTGTGTTGTTGACATTATAATAAGAAACATAAAGTTCTTCTGATCCAACAATAGACACATCACCAATAAGGCCATCAATTCTATGAATTTGGTAGTTAGCAGTAGAAGTTTGGATAGGGCCGGGCTCGAAAACAACATTATTGAGAGATAAAATGTCGTCTTCATTTACTTTCACCAAAGACCCATAGGAACTAAGTACAAATAAAGAACCACTAAAACTTGAGTTCTCATCCACTTCGTTGATTCGCCCAATGCTTTCCACATCACCAACACTTGTACAGCTGAGAGGAGGTACAAAAAACATTCCTTGATTAGCACCATAATAATGGACTCTTACTCCTTCTTCCAAATTCCAACCTTGAGCAGTCCCCTTTTTTCCGGTTCCCTGAAAAACATAAATGTTTTTATTCGATTGGATATGGAGATAGTCGATAACAGTGCTGGGGTTGTTTGTAAACTTATCACCTTCGATCACGACATGTTCACCCGCATCAAGACTTATAGTAGCAGTGTCGTTGTTTAGAGAAACAAGCGTATTGTCTTCATTGGCGATGATAAGTGCATTTTCGATACTGTTGAAACTATCTCCTTTAATAAGTAAGTATTCAGTGGCATCAACGCTAGAGTTCAAACTTATAATTTGATCAATTCCCATGTCGCTTCCGCTCAAATATCCTATGGATTTCTCACCAAAAAAAAAGTCAGGAGAGTCAATAATCTCATTGCTAAAACTACCCAGAATAGACCCTGAATTCACAACAATATCATTGTTTTGCGACTCGATATGAGTGCCGATAAACAAGTCGTTATGTATGCCATTAAATACAGCAATGTATGTTTCATTCTTATCTAATATGATGGTTTGGGGCAGTTCATCTTGGGAAATAAAAGTTCTCACTGCGGGATCGAAACCAAGATTAACAATGGTATTATTTTTAGTTGCCATAAGCGAAAAGAAAGAATAATCCTCTTCCCCTTGCCGTTCCATTCCTCCCACTCGAAAGCTCTTTCCAAGCCCATCGACTCCTTTACTCACAAGTGAGCCCGCATGATTGTTTGCTCGTAAACGAAGAGAGACATAAACTTCTCTGTTGGCAAAGACCTCAAAACCTTTGTTAGCAAAAACGTGGCCTGGATCAAACTCCCAAGGCTTAGCACCAATATCACTTATTGCTACTTCTATTTTGAAGGAGTTTGTGTTTGATAAGGTTCCTACTACCCAACTGTTTGAGGGTTGGCCGATAGGTTTTATTGTAAACTGCACATTTTCGTGAGGAGTAGAGATATATAGATGAGCAGAATCAAAAATTAAATCTGGTACAGGTGGAATATAATGTTGCTTGCTCAGCTGAGCGTATGAAAAAAAATGAAAAAACACTCCAATCAACACCAAGTATAGGGTTGGCGTTTGATTTAAATAATTATCTTTTATTTGCACAATTCAAGTATAGTGAAAAAAATTACATTCATATCACTAAACAGTAATTATGCTAAATGGCTCATGCTCTTTGTGTTATTGCAAGCACAATTTATAAATGGACAGTTGCAGCTTCCTGTGTATTCGGACTACCTCACTGACAATTATTTTTTGGTTCACCCAGCTGTGGCAGGGGCCCAGCTTGAGGGCATCAAAGTACGAATGACCCATCGATCGCAATGGCAAGGGGTGTCGAACGCACCAAGCTTACAAACAATCAACGCACATGCTCGCATCGGCTTAAAATCTGGACTGGGCACTGTTTTTTATAACGACCGAAATGGATTTCACAAACAAGTTGGTGCCTCTGTAGCCTATGCACATCACATCAATCTCACGCTTGGAAACAGTAACATTAATCAACTTTCATTTGGCCTTTCGGCTGGAGTGATGAATAACACCCATGACCAAACACTATTTACTCCCGACCTGTTAGACCCACTTGTTCAAGGCGCTAAAGTCAAATTCAATGGGCTTCACATGGACTTGGGGCTGACCTATATTCGTTACCAATTTTACACTCACCTAACCCTAAGAAACCTCATCTTTAAAGGACAGAACATATCTGACAACACCAGTCTAGATAAGGGCAAAAAGTGGATTGCAAACGCAGGATATTTTTTTGAACTCAACAAAAACACTTCTCTTGAACCCTCAATCATGGTTCAACTTGTAGAGTATGCAGATCTTCCATCCTTTGACATTAATATGAAGTCACATCATTCTCTAAGCAATCTAAACCTCTCATTTGGGGTATCATATCGCTTTGGCACACAACCCAATGCAAATGTTTTTGCTGGGGAGAACCTCAACCAAGGTCACAAACAATTGTCCTTGTTAACAGGGCTGAAATTTAAAGGGTTTTCATTTTTTTACACCTACACCCAAAGCTTTGAAGACAAACAAATGGCACCTTTCAATGGGCATCAATTCACACTAGGCTTTGACCTTTCGTCTGATAAATTCCTTTTTTTCCCAGTGCAGGGGATTTTTTAACATCTATAATATTTTTATTTTTAAAAAAACAAGTGATAGAAATCGAGCGTAAATTTTTAGTTTCAAACCTTGACGAATGCTTGCGACATACCACCAAGTCAACCCACATCATACAAGGCTATTTATCGCTTGACCCATCTCGAACAGTTCGTATAAGGAAAACAGACACCAAAGCATTTTTAACAATTAAAGGCAAGTTTAACAGCGCTGGAGACACCCGTTTTGAATGGGAGAAAGAAATTTCAGCAGATGAAGCCACACAACTTTTCGATTTGTGTTTGGGTCAAAGAATTGAAAAAACACGACACCTAGTCCCATTTCAATCCCATTGTTTTGAAGTGGATGTTTTTTCTGGAAATCACAAAGGGTTGGTCATTGCAGAAATAGAATTACGATCAGCAGTAGAAAAGGTTGCATTGCCACCCTGGGCTGGAAAAGAGGTAACAGGAGATTCGCGTTATTACAACAGCTCGCTAGCCAAAGAGGGGTTAAAGCCCTAGGTCTTCTAGGTTAATGGAATCATCCGATGAGTTTCGTTGTCGGATTTTAGCAAGTAAATCACAGTCGAGTGGGATACCCACTTCTTTTGGAGTAGGAAAAGAATCTAATGAAATTTCGAGTGTAGAATCTTCATAAAGCTTTTTCATATACAATGCCCAAATGGGAAGAGCCATGGTTGCTCCCTGGCCATATGCAATCGAGTTGAAATGGGTTGCACGATCTTCTCCACCAACCCAAACGCCAGTCACTAGATTGGGGACCATACCAATAAACCATCCGTCGCTTTGATTTTGGGTGGTACCTGTTTTTCCAGCAATCGGGTTTTGAAATTCATAGGGATACCCTGTCACAACAGAACCAAAATAAGGGTTGTTTTCTTCAGCACCTCTGTGTCTCAAACGGATTCCAGATCCAGATTCTGTTACACCCTCTAGGAGCTTGAGAGTAACGTAGGCTGACTCTGCGCTCAGTACATCACGCGTTTTGGGGGCTGTTTCAAACAAAACAGTTCCATTTTTATCTTCAATACGAGAAACCATGACAGGTTTTACATAAATTCCTTGGTTGGCAAAAGACCCATAAGCAGCAACCATTTCATAAACACTCAAATCGGCAGTTCCCAAAGCTATGGAAGGAACATTAGGGATTTTTGAACTAATGCCCAAGTCATTTGCTAGTTTGCTCACAGGCCCTGGTCCAACTTTGTCTATGAGCCTCGCGCTGATGGTATTGACTGAGTTGGCCAACGCATTTTTCAAGGTTCTCTTTCCAGTATAGCGATCCCCAGAATTTTTTGGACACCACGCTTCATGCGCACCAAACTTTCTTGACTCTACGCAGTAGAACCCATCAGGGAGAGAGTCGCAAGGAGAAAGTTTTAATTGATCAATGGCAGAGGCATATACAAAGGGCTTGAAAGTTGATCCTATTTGTCTTTTACCTTGATAAACATGGTCAAATTGAAAATGTTTGTAGTTGATACCACCAACCCAAGCTTTCACATGCCCAGTTTGTGGATCCATCGACATCATACCCGAACGTAAAAAGTGCTTGTAGTGTCGAATAGAATCAATGGGACGCATTACAGTGTCGATCTCTCCTTTCCAACTAAAGATTTTCATCGCTGTTTTTTCTTCAAAGGACGCTTTGATATCGTCTTCTGTTTTAGCAGTAAGCTTCATTTTTCTCCATCGTTCAGAACGCCTCATGGCTTGTTCTATTAGCCTTTCAATTTCTTTTTCGGTGAGATCCAAAAAAGGCGCAGTGGGGTTCCACTTAGGAGTATTTTGCTCAAAAAAAGCATCTTGTAGGTTGGACATATGCTCCTTTACAGCGTTTTCAGCATAGGTTTGCATTCTAGAGTCTAGAGTGGTATAAATTGTTAAACCATCTAAATAAAGGTTGTATTTTTCCCCATCTGGCTTAGGGTTTTCTTCAATCCAATTTAGCATAAACTGGCGTAGAAAAGCCCTGAAATATGTTGCAAGACCCTCTCGATGAGATTGAGGATTGAATTGAATTTCGAGAGGCAACTGCTGCAAAGAATCAACTTCTTTTTGAGTGAGCGTCTCATTGCGAAGCATTTGTTGAAAGACAATGTTTCGCCTCGAAATCACAAGCGCTGGCCTTCGAATAGGGTTATACAAAGAAGAGTTTTTGAGCATTCCTACTAGCATAGCAGATTCCTCTAAAAGCAAGTCTGAGGGCTCTTTTGAAAAATAAATATTAGCTGCAGATCGCAACCCATCAGCATTGTAATTGAAATCATAAAGGTTTAGATACATGGTAATGATTTCTTTTTTTGAGTATCGGCGCTCGAGCTGTATGGCGATCACCCATTCCTTGATTTTTTGAATCACTGCATCAAGAGTATTTCTCGAACGAACACCTGTGAAGAGCTGCCGAGCCAATTGTTGAGAAACAGTACTTGCTCCTCCTTTTTCACCCAAATAAACTATGGCTCTCATGGTGCTTCGCAAATCGATACCAGAATGACTGTAAAAGCGCTCATCCTCGGTTGCAATTAAAGCATCAATTAGGTCTTTGGGAATCTCTTCATAATTCAATGGGGTGCGATTTTCATTATAATAAAATTTTCCAAGGATCTTATTGTCTGAAGAAAAAATTTGTGTTGCTAGATTTGTTTTTGGGTTTTCCAACTGCCGGAACTCAGGCATTTTGCCAAGCAAACCAAACCCAGCAGCCACAAACACCCCAACCAAAGAGAAAAGACCAAAGAAAAATAAATACCAAAAGAGTTTTATTTCGCGACGATAAGTTTTTTTGTTCTCTTTCATTGTTCAAATTGAATTTGCTCTATGCCAATACCAACTTCAAGAATTCCTTCAAGCACATTAATTGATTTTGATTGTTCATTGTGCCGCATGGCAGGCCTGATGCTCAACTGATACTCTCCTGTAACGCCAAAACGATAGGCCTCTTTATACCACAACTTGTTTTCATGAATCCAATAACCTTGTCCAATCCACTCACCACTGGGGGTGGCCATCGAATACGAAAGGGTATCAATCAATGTTTCTCCAATTGGGTTTTTTAGTGATGTGATGAGATGGATATTTGAAAAGGGATAATGATTATCATTTCGCAAATAAATATACAGGTTTGTCGGATGATTGATTTTTTCAGGCGAAAATAAAAATTGTACCCCCTCATGTTGTGCCCACCCACTAGACAAAGACGAAAAATATAACTTTTCATTTCCTCCAGCGCATCCCCAAACCACCCAAATGATGATAAGGCCAGTAAGAGTTTTTCGTGGAATTAAAAGTTGATACATATATCAGAATTATTTTTTCATAAAAACAAGATTTTCAGACCTGCCTTTCTTAAAAGTTTTGTTGCTGTTTTTTGTTCCTTTTCTCAGCTGTTTTTGTTGTTGCTTAGGTAGTTGGGTGATCTCGGAGCACGTATCAGAACAACACCCCTTGTAAGCTTTGGCACAAGACATACACTGGATAAACAACAAATGACAAGCTTCATTTGCACAATTGACATGGGTGTCACACGGAGACCCGCACTGGTGACAAACGGCAATGACTTCGTCAGAGATTTGTTCTGCTCTTCGCTGATCAAACACAAAGTTTTTCCCACGGAATTTATTATCAAGCCCCTTTATTTTAACTTGACGAGTGTACTCAATAATACCTCCTTCCAACTGGAATACATTTTCAAAACCCTTGTGTTTGAAGTATGCACTAGCCTTTTCACATCTGATACCACCTGTACAATACATCACAATGTTTTTGTCTCTTTTATGTGCTTTTAGATGATCTTCAATCAGTGGTAGAGAGTCTCTAAAGGTATCAACATCTGGTGTAATCGCTCCTTCAAAATGACCTATTTCACTCTCGTAGTGGTTGCGCATATCCACGACCAATGTTTCTGGTTTTGACACCAAGTCGTTGAAAGATTGTGCATCGACATGAACACCACATTGAGTGACATCAAAATCGTCATCATTCAGCCCATCGGCTACAATCTTGTCTCTCACCTTGATTTTGAGCTTAAGAAAAGACTTGTTGTCATGCTCAACAGCGATATTCAAACGAACATTGTTCAAAAAAGAGATGCTGTCAAGATGTGTTTTAAACGAGTCAAATCGGTTCGCAGGAACAGAAAGCTGCGCGTTTATACCCTCGTTAGCGACGTAAATTCGACCCAGCACATTGAGTTGGCTCCAATGTGTAAACAGATGGTCTCTAAATAAACTAGGGTTTTTGATTTGTGCGTATTTGTAGAGCGACAAGGTAAGGCGATCTTCACCTGTTTGGTCTATGAGATTGGCGCGTTCTTCCGCACTTAATGTGTTGTACAGTTGCATGCTATACGTATTAAGCTTGTCATGCAAATGTACAAATTTAAAAAACGGACTTAAGGGGTTTATTTTTGCGCCAAAAATTGTAGTTTAGAGACTTCAAAAAACCACAACATGGCAAATGAAAAAGAAGCGAAATTAAAAGCGCTACAACTTACCCTTGACAAATTAGATAAGGCATACGGCAAAGGGACTGTGATGCGCATGAATGATGAGGCACTTCAAGAAGTCGAAGCGATTTCATCAGGCTCCTTGAGTTTAGACGCAGCTCTCGGAGTAGGAGGATATCCTAGAGGGAGGGTCATTGAAATCTATGGTCCAGAATCGTCAGGAAAAACCACACTTACACTACATGCAATAGCAGAATGTCAAAAGAGTGGAGGCATCGCTGCATTCATTGATGCAGAGCACGCATTTGATCGTTATTATGCGCAAAGTTTAGGTATTGATATCGATGAATTAATTGTTTCTCAGCCAGATCATGGTGAACAAGCACTCGAAATTGCAGATAATTTAATTCGTTCGGGCGCTGTCGATATTGTTGTAATTGACTCTGTCGCAGCACTCACACCAAAAAGTGAAATTGAAGGTGAAATGGGAGACTCAAAAATGGGACTACACGCGCGTCTGATGTCACAAGCACTACGAAAGCTCACTGCCTCAATCAGCAAAACTCAATCAACAGTAATTTTTATCAACCAATTGCGAGAAAAAATAGGAGTGATGTTTGGGAATCCAGAAACCACCACAGGTGGAAATGCGCTAAAGTTCTATGCTTCAGTGCGCTTAGACATTCGTCGCTCCACTCAAATTAAAGACTCTCAAGGTGGAATCAACGGTAATCGTACACGTGTGAAAGTGGTAAAGAACAAGGTTGCGCCTCCGTTCAAAACTGTCGAATTTGATATTCTTTATGGAAAAGGCATTTCCAAAAATGGAGAATTATTGGATCTGGGTGTAGAGCAAGAAATTATTCAAAAGAGTGGCTCTTGGTTTAGTTATGGCAACACCAAACTCGGACAAGGAAGAGATTCGGTTATTAAGTTATTAGAGGATAATCTTGAGCTTGCAGAAGAGATTGAAGACAAAATTCGAAACAGCCAGGTCGAGCAAGAGTAGTTTAAGAATAACCCTCTTTACGTAATTGATTTTGAAAAAACTGATGGGTTTGTTTTTTTAAACCAGGGATATCATCTTTCGTCAACCCTTTGGTTTCTATGGCAGGATGCACAATTGCCCGAACCTTTCCTGGTGTTCCAAACCAATATTTATGACCAAACTGAAACGGAAAACGGTTTTTACAGTCTGGAAGTGTGACAGGAACGATAGGCATTTGGTACTGAATGGCTAAACTAAAAGCACCGTTTTTAAAGGGTGCTAAAAAAACTTCGGGACGAGGAACGAGACCCTCGGGATAGATACATACACTATATCCCATATCTAGTTTTTTTTGCGCGCGGTGATACACATTTTTTCTGCTGTCATAATTGTCTCGATCAACCATAATTGCTGCTCGACGATAGATATAATTAAAAACAGGGATTTCTTCAAGTTCTCGTTTTCCAACAAACACAAAAGGGTTTCGAACAGCCATCATCATCATCATAATGTCAATCATACTTAAGTGGTTGGCAACAAACATATAGTTTTTGCCTTTTTCCAATCTTTGATGTCGTGTAAACTTGGGCCAAAAGCCCATGCCATATAAAATGATTGGCGACCAAACCCAACGGCCAAGCCAAAAAACGTGGCGATACCAACGATCTCTTTGAAGAAAAGTAATAAGAAGAGGAAAGCACAAGATGACTCCTATCCCTGCAAGGACATAAAACCACGCATTCCAAAGACCATAAATGATTTTTTTAGAGAGTAACACCATAAAGGTAAAAGTAGTGATTTGAAGATAATTCAAAACACCTACCTTTGTTTAAAGAAAAAATTTGCATCGATGGCTCGAATTTTAACAGGCGTTCAAAGCACAGGCACACCTCATTTAGGCAATCTTTTGGGTGCAATAATTCCTGCAATTGAAATGTCGAACCAAAGTACAGACGACTCATTTTTATTCATCGCAGACCTCCATGCCCTTACCCAAATCAAAGATGCCGATCAGATAAAAGCAAACACTTATGCAACGGCTGCTGCTTGGTTGGCTTGTGGGTTAGACCCCGAAAAGACAGTTTTTTATCGACAGTCTGATGTACCACAAGTCACAGAGTTGACTTGGTATTTGAACTGTTTTTTTCCATACAGTCGCTTGAGTTTAGCCCACTCATTCAAAGACAAAGCAGATCGCATGGAAGATGTCAATGCTGGGCTGTTTACTTATCCTATGTTGATGGCTGCCGACATTTTATTATATGATGCTCAGCAAGTGCCTGTTGGCAAAGATCAACTGCAACATTTGGAAATGACACGTGATGTGGCCAATCGATTTCATGCCCAATTTGGAGAGACTTTTGTATTACCTGAGGCAATGTTACGTAAATCGAACATGTATGTACCAGGAACAGATGGTGGCAAAATGAGTAAATCAAAAAATAACACGATTGATGTTTTTTTACCTGAAAAACAATTGCACAAACAAATCATGAGCATAGCGACAGACAGCACCCCACTGGAGGAGCCAAAAGACCCTGACAACTGCACAGTGTTTTCTCTCTACAGTATGATAATTGATGAAGGCGCAGTCAAAAACATGCGGCAGCAGTACGAATTGGGGGGGGTTGGATATGGCCATGCTAAGCAGGCCCTGTTTGAAGCATTAATTGATAAGTTTTCTGTAGCACGTACACAGTTTAATAAGTACAGGGAAAATCCAAAACAAATGGATAAAATTTTGCACCAAGGAGCTAAAAGGGCACAATCAGTTGCAAACAAAACTCTAAATCGAGTTAGAAAATCTATAGGGTACTATTAATTTTCACTTAAATACTTATCATTTCTACTAATGATTCTAGCCCACCCACTTGTTCTAGGTCTATAAGTTCAGCTGAGACCTCATCATATGACCATAAATTTATTTCAGCATTGAAATCTTCAAAGCTTTACGATACTATAATTTGAGCATTGGAGTAACTCATTGACAGAATTACAAATAGTATGTGTGAAAAATATTTTTCTATTCTTCCGCTTACAGCAAAAATCATGTTAAATATTTAAATTTAATTTATAGGACTTATTCAAGTAACTTATATCTAAAGGTAACTTTAGAATTTGAAGTGTTCTCTCTTATATAATCAACAGCATAATAATTGCCTTCTGAAGTGTGATATATCCCAAAGAAATTTGTTGGAGGTTCATCTGTGTCGGAACAAGCTTGATTTGGGTCATTTATGTGTTCGCAAAAATAATATGACGAAACATCGCTAAGTTGTATTTCAAGAAACGATTTATCATACACATAGGCAACATCAACATCTGATTCATTCCACCAAAGTCTAGCCCTAATATTACCCCCCCCAGCGGGAAAAATCAAGTCAAACCTTGAATCACAAAACATAGTTTCAGGTTCAGTACAAACATCACCCGTTTCAAGGTCAAAGAAAGTCTCAAAATTTATTTCAGTAGTTGTTTGTAGATCAAGGGTATTTATTTGACTTTGAAGCCCTTCAATTAAAGCATCAACCTGACTTTGAGTGTAAGTTATTGGCTTTTCAGTCAAATCATTATAACTACCAGAAAAAGAATTAACATTACTATCCACATAATTTTTTGT
>CAXGAP010000027.1:0-17266 GCA_964008075.1 uncultured Flavobacteriaceae bacterium | reverse complement strand
ATGATGGTTTTGGACAAGCGCAATCAGCTTCAAACGCTGCTGGGAATGGGTTCATCAGTCAACGAAATACGTCAGGTTTTCTTTTATCAGGGCCTGCTGCTCAGTAGTATTGGTGGGTCTTTTGGGTTGGTTGTTGGCATTGGTGTCGTCGTTGCACAATCGATTGGTGAATTTATACTTGTGCCAGGAACACAATTGCCATATCCAATTACATTTTCATTTGAAAACCTGTCTGTCTTACTGCTGATATGGGGGGTGCTTAGTGTTGTGGCAGCTTGGGTCGCATCTGCTGTCGTTCGACCACAGCTGCTGCGCTAAACCGACACCTCTTCTGCCTCTTGAAAATTAGACGCAACTCGATCAAACACTTCAAACACTTCAGAAGCGTTGTCTAAAGTGACCATCTGTAGGCGATATTCTTTGAAGTGGGGAATCCCTTTGAAATAGTTTGTATAATGTCGGCGAGTTTCAAAAACTCCCAGTTTATCCCCCTTCCAATCGATCGCCATTTGTAAATGTCGTCTTGCCATTTCAACACGATCTTTAATCGTTGGTGGTGGGAGGTGTTCCTTTGTTTTGAAATAATGTTTTACTTGCGCAAAAAACCAAGGGTTTCCAATGCTTGCACGTCCAATCATTGCGCCATCTAAACCAAACTCGTCTCGCATCATCATTGCTCTTTCGGGAGTGTCAATATCGCCATTTCCAAAAACAGGTATGTGCATCCTTTGGTTATTTTTTACTGCTGCAATTGGGTGCCAATCTGCATCCCCTTTATACATCTGCGCCCTTGTGCGGCCATGAATTGAAATGGCTTGTGCACCTACGTCTTGCAATCGCTCGGCAACATCAACTATTTGTATACTGTCATGATCCCAACCAAGTCTTGTCTTGACTGTTACAGGGAGTTTTGTCCGCTCAACAATCGCTTTGGTCAATGAAACCATTTTTGGGATGTCTTTTAAAATTCCTGCGCCTGCACCTTTACAAACAACCTTTTTGACAGGACAGCCATAATTGATATCGATAATGTCAGGTTTGGTTTTTTCAACAATGTCAACTGCTTGCAACATCGAGTCTAGGTTGGCGCCAAAAATCTGGATTCCTATGGGTCGTTCTTTTTCATAAATATCGAGCTTCATCATGCTTTTTGCTGCATCACGAATAAGCCCCTCGCTAGATATAAATTCTGTATACATCACATCTGCCCCTTGCTCCTTACAAAGCGCTCGAAATGGTGGATCACTGACATCCTCCATAGGTGCCAATAGCAAGGGAAAAGAACCCAATTCAATGTTTCCGATTTTAGCCATTATTCGCTTGTTTGTGGATAGCGTTTGCTGAGAGTGTTTGCAATGTCTTCATCAATTATCGCATCAACTGCGCCATCGTTCAAAACATAAACCCTTGGTGGGCTTTCACCTATTAAATCAAAAAAGGTGTTGACGTCTATTTCAACATAAGGAAACGAAGTATTTGTCATTTGCTCAAACTGTTCTACTGTTGTTTCTCCTTCTTTAAAATAAAAAACATAAACGTCTGGTAGCTTGTTTGTTTTGTTCATTTTTCCGAGTTCGACACTCAATTCTTGACAGTGCTCACAGTCCAAATTGAGAATCGCAACCAGCTTTTCTCCTGATGATAAATCTGTTCGGCCAACACCACTAAAGTTTGTGTGTTGATTGACTGGGAACTCGCTTTGATCAGGGATCGGTAAAAACAACCACATACTTGTAATAATGATCATCGCACCACCCAAAAGAATGGTTTGGTTGGTTGGTTTTGAAGGGTTTTTGATCCAAAGCCAAACAGACACAGCCAACATCAATATGTTTTTTACAATCGATTCGGCAGGTGACATGGATATCATCTCTCCAAAACAGCCACAGTTTTCGTTATCACCAATCGCCCATAAATAACCCAAATGAATGGTAAATCCAATCAACATCATACTGGCAATCGCCATCAGTTGCTTGGTATAATAAGGCAAAAGCATCAGTAGGCCTAAGGCAAATTCGAGTCCTATCAGAAAACGTGCTGCGTGTTGAGCTTGGTCTCTACTAGGCAACAACCCTTGATCAATCAAAGTGATTTCAAAAAAACCTGGCCCCACAAACTTTGTGTATGCAGAAAAGATAAACACGACTCCCAAAAGGAAGCGAAAGGCACTTTGCAAGCTTCTCATAAACTCAATTTTCCCCAAAAATAATCTTTATTAACATTTGCAGGGTACAATTAAGTATCTTTGTTGTCCTTTTGGTTCTTAGATGAAGCACATTCGTAATTTTTGCATTATTGCCCATATTGACCATGGTAAAAGCACTCTGGCTGATCGTTTACTCGATGCTACTGGGGCTGTTACTGAGCGAGAAAAACAAGATCAACTTCTTGATAATATGGATTTGGAGCGTGAGCGAGGCATCACTATCAAGTCTCACGCCATTCAGATGAATTATGTTTTGAATGATCATGAGTATGTATTTAATCTCATCGACACACCTGGTCACGTTGATTTTTCCTATGAGGTTTCTCGATCCATTGCAGCTTGTGAAGGTGCCTTGCTGGTCGTAGATGCTGCACAAAGTATTCAAGCGCAAACCATTTCAAATTTGTATTTGGCACTGGAAAATAACTTGGAGATTATACCTGTACTCAACAAAGTTGATTTGCCTTCTGCCAACCCAGAAGAGGTCACTGATGATGTTGTAGATCTGCTAGGGTGTAAAGAAGAAGAGGTGATTCGTTGTTCTGCAAAAACAGGTCTAGGTATTGATTCGATCCTTGAAGCGATCGTCGATCGTGTGCCTGCGCCTGATGGTGATAATCATGCCCCTTTGCAAGCACTTATTTTTGATTCTGTTTACAATCCTTTTCGTGGGATAGAAACGTATTTTAGAATTATAAGTGGTCGAATTTCAAAAGGAGATCGCATCAAATTTATGGCTACTGGTAAAGAGTACAACGCCGATGAAGTGGGTGCGCTCAAACTCAAGCAAGAACCACGAAAACACGTAGACACAGGTGATGTTGGCTACCTTATCACAGGGGTAAAAGAGGCAAAAGAGGTGCAGGTTGGTGATACAATTACTTTAGCAGCTACACCCACCGACGCCCCCATTGAAGGTTTTGAAGAAGTCAAACCAATGGTTTTTGCTGGGATATATCCTGTTGATACCGAAGACTATGAGGAGTTGAGAAACTCGATGGAAAAGCTACAGCTCAACGATGCCTCTTTGGTCTTTCAGCCCGAAAGCTCGGCTGCGCTTGGATTTGGTTTTCGGTGTGGTTTTTTAGGTATGTTGCACTTAGAAATCATCCAAGAGCGACTAGAGCGTGAATTTGATATGTCAGTTATTACCACTGTTCCTAACGTGTCCTATCACGCCTTCACCAAAAAGAGTCCTGATGAAATCGTATTGGTCAACAACCCAACTGATCTCCCAGAACCTTCTGTTCTCAATCATGTAGAAGAGCCCTTTATCAAAGCATCTGTCATCACAAAAGCAGATTATGTTGGAAATGTCATGAGCTTGTGTATTGAAAAGCGAGGGCAAATCACCAACCAAACCTATTTGACTCCTGAGCGAGTGGAGTTATCCTTTGATATGCCTTTGGCAGAAATTGTTTTTGATTTTTACGATCGTCTAAAATCTGTCTCTCGTGGGTATGCTTCATTTGATTATAGTCCTATTGGCTTGCGCACATCGAAGCTAGTGAAGGTCGATATCTTACTCAATGGGAATGCTGTTGACGCCCTTTCAGCTTTGGTACACACTGACAATGCCTATACACTAGGAAAAAAAATGTGTGAAAAGCTCAAAGAATTGATCCCAAGGCAACAGTTTGACATTCCGATTCAAGCAGCGATCGGCGCAAAAATTATTTCGCGCGAGACAATCAAGGCTGTTCGAAAGGATGTAACTGCCAAGTGTTATGGCGGGGATATCACTCGAAAGCGAAAACTACTTGAAAAGCAGAAAAAAGGAAAAAAGAAAATGCGCCAAGTGGGTAATGTCGAAATTCCACAACAGGCGTTTATGGCTGTGCTTCAGTTAAACGACTAAGTTTATAATCGCCCTTTACATTCAAAATTTATTTAGTACTTTTCAAATGAAATGAAAAGCAAGACAACACTTATACGCACATTGAGTTTGCCTTCTGCAATTGCCATCAGTATTGGGGGGATGCTCAGTGGTATTTTTGTTTTGCCTGGTGTTGCTTTTGGCATCACAGGGCCATCTGTTTCATTGGCTTTTTTGGTGGCAGGAATTTGCATCATCCCTGCTGTTTTATCAAAGGCCGAGCTGGCTACTGCTATGCCCAAATCAGGAGGTACTTATATCTATATCGACCGTGCCTTTGGCCCTCTTTTTGGGGTTGTCTCAGGTATAGGCCTTTGGTTGTCATTACTGCTGAAAAGCGCATTCTCCCTAGTAGGGCTGAGTGCTTATTTATATGTGTTGGTCGAACTGGACTCCCTCTACACCACTGTCGTGGCAATTGTCTCCCTACTTCTTGTATTGATATTAAACATATTTGGTGTGAAAAAAGTGGGTAATGCTCAACTGGCTATTGTTGGAGTGAGCGTCACCTCATTGGTTGTGTTAATTGCACTTGGGTTCAACAGCGTTAGTGTTGTTCCACCCACAGCTTTTTTGTCTGACGGAACACTCGGTTTTTTTAGTGGTGTTGCTTTTTTATACATATCTTATGCTGGCGTAACCAAGATTGCTGCCATTGCAGGTGAAATCTCAAAGCCAGAAAAAAATCTACCCCTGACGATGATTGTTTCACTACTACTTATCATGGCTGTTTATGTTTGTGTGTCGATGGTGCTTGTCGATTTTATCGGTGGTAATGCGCTCGCCACTGACATCCGGCCTATTTATACTGCTGCTGCCGAAATCGGTGGGCCAATTGCTGGATACATTGCAGGGGTTGTTGGAGTGATTACACTTCTGTCTATGGCAAACTCTGGATTGCTTGCCTCCTCACGATTTCCGTTTGCAATGGCACGTGATGGTGCTTTACCGTCGGTCTTTACTTCGATCAGTAAACAATATATGACCCCTGTTTTTTCGATTGTTGTCACTGCTGTTGCGATTGGGTTGGCGATTGTCTTTTTAGATGTGGTTAAAATCGCAAAGCTCGCCAGTGCCTTCAAGGTCTTAATGTTTGTTTCTGTCAACCTAGCTGTGATTGTTTTTAGAGAAACCAACGCCCAGTGGTATCGTCCAAAATACAAATCTCCACTCTACCCTTTTGTGCAGATTTTCGGTATTCTGAGTGGTTTGTTTCTTCTGGCTTTTTTAGGACTTCAAGCGTTGTTGTCAGTGTTGGCTGTCTTTGTCGTTGGTTTTTTAGTGTTCCTTGCCTATGGGCGAAAAACAAACCGAAGTGGGTTGTTGTCCAACTATGGGGTCTTCTCTTTTCTGTTTCGTGGAAATCGAGGTGGGTCGTCTGATGTCAGTCTCGAACAGGAAGAAGTAATTGAAGGTATCTATAGTTCTGATTCTCAAATCGTTGTGCCACTGCTGGGTGACGAAACATCACCTGAAATGATTGTCGAGGTTGCGTCTTCTATCAATCCAACAAACAGTATTAATGCCATCAACATCATAGAGGCACCAGACCAAACGTTTTTGGAAGATGTGGATTTGGTCACGCCCAAAGACGAATCTGTCAAACGCCGAATCCTATCCCTTAAACAAACGAAAAACACCAATGTTACTTTTGAAAGTTTGCCAACTCACGATGTTGTAAACACCATAAAAAACATTACTTCTGTTCAAAAATGTGAGTGGTTGGTAATGGGTTGGGGTGGTCGAGAAAACGCTGGTCTTTTAGTTCGAAATCCTGTGGGATGGGTCATCAAAAATATAAATGCCAATCTTGCCTTGTTTAAGGATAACGGTGTTCGGAACATCTCAAAAATTGTTCTGGCTGTAAGGCCTGGTCGCCAAGGGAATAAGTTTATTCGTTTGGCAGATAATATTTGTAAATACTATGGCGCTAACTTAACGTTGTTGAATGTCATTAGTAAAGATGCATCGAAGGGTCAAGAGAAAAGGCTTCACGATAGTAACAAAGAATTGCTGAGGAGTTTTTCTCGTGAAGAAGATAGTTTGGTCATTCGAAGCAACGATGTGGTTGGGGTTATATCTGAGGTCTCTGCCAGCTATGATTTACTTATCATTGGTTCTCAGGAAAAAAGCGCTTGGTATAATGTATTGCTTGGTTTAAAGTCTGACCGTTTTGTCAAAAGCTCGGTATGTTCTGTATTACGTTTAACAATAAATGAATAGGCATGAATCTTTTTCCCATCAATGCTGGTCATTTTAAACTTGACGGGGGTGCTATGTTTGGTGTAGTTCCCAAGTCTCTGTGGCAACGCACCAACCCTGCAGACAAAGACAACTTGATTGATGTTTGTGCTAGATGCCTTTTGATTGAATCTGGTGATCACCTGATTTTGGTTGATACAGGAATGGGCGATAAGCAAAGTGATAAATTCTTCAGCTACTACAAGCCCTGGGGTGATAATAACCTCCTTGATTCCATCACAAATGCTGGCTTTCACCCCAACGATATTACAGATGTGCTGTTAACTCATTTGCATTTTGATCACTGTGGAGGTTGTTTTGCTTGGAACAAAGACCACACCTCTTTTGTGCCTGTGTTCCCAAACGCAGACTATTGGTCCAACGAATCCCATTGGCGGTGGGCAACTAATCCAAACCCTCGAGAAAAGGCTTCATTTTTAGATGATAATCTTCGCCCGATTGAGGAGTCTGGTCGATTGCGATTTATCGAAAAAAATAAGGAAAACTCTTTGGGTTTAGAGCTACTTTTTGTCGATGGTCATACAGAAAAACAAATGCTGCCTATACTTGATTGGAAGGGCGAAAAAATCGTTTTTATGGGTGATCTCATCCCCACTATTGGGCATATTCCTGTGCCTTATGTAATGGGTTATGATGTAAGGCCGTTACAAACAATTGTAGAAAAGGCCGCCTTTTTGGATCTTGCTGCTGAAAAAAATTATTTTCTTTTTATGGAGCATGACCCCAACACCCCTTTAATTAAGGTACATCAAACAGAAAAGGGTGTTCGTTTGCTGTCAAGTCATCAATGGAACGAATTTTTTTAACTTAAATCTTATTTATGAAATATCTTATTTTTCTTTTTTATGTGTTTTCTTTCGCCCAAAACCCCTATAGAGGTTATTGGCAACAACAGGTTGATTATGTTATGGACATTCGTATGGATGTGGAAACATATCGATACGATGGCACACAACAACTGCGCTATACAAATCACTCACCTGATACACTTTCAAAAGTGTTTTATCACCTGTATTTCAATGCTTTTCAGCCTGGTAGCGAAATGGATGTTCGTTCAAGAACAATCAAAGATCCTGACAGTCGTGTAGGGGATCGAATTTCGAAATTGTCGGCAGATGAAGTTGGTTTTTTACATGTCAATGATCTTGTACAAGACGGAAAAGCTGTGGCTTATGCTGAAGAAGAAACTATTTTGGTTGTTGAGCTTGCCACGCCTCTTTTACCAGGTGATACTACTGTATTTGACATGGTGTTTGAGGGCCAAGTTCCTGTACAAATTCGTCGAAGTGGAAGAAACAATAAAGAAGGGGTTGATCTATCTATGACGCAATGGTATCCTAAAATGGTTGAATACGACAAAGACGGTTGGCATCCCAACCCTTATATCGGACGAGAGTTTCATGGAGTGTGGGGCGATTTTGATATTTCCATCACTATTGATCGTGACTATGTGATCGGTGGTACAGGATATCTTCAAAACCCTGAAGAAATTGGACATGGCTATGCAAAAAAGGATAAGAAAACAAAAGCAAAAACACTTACTTGGCGTTTTTTTGCGCCTATGGTGCATGATTTTGCTTGGGCTGCAGATCCAGATTTTATACATGATATGATATTGGGTCCAAATAATGTTGAACTTCACTTTTTCTATCTCAACAATCCAGATATTCAAGACAATTGGAAACAACTGCAGACAGATACTGCTAAGATGTTGTCATTTTTTAATGACAACATAGGTGAATATCCTTACAAACAATATTCTATCATCCAGGGTGGTGATGGTGGTATGGAATATCCGATGTGCACTCTCATAACAGGTGAACGAGAATACAGCAGTTTGTTTGGAGTAACAGCTCACGAGTTGGCTCACAGTTGGTTTCACCATTTGTTGGGAACGAATGAAGCGAAATATGCTTGGATGGATGAAGGGTTTACTTCTTTTTATGATATGATTTGTGAAGCAGCTGTTTTAGGAACAGAAAATCCATATTCAAGTTTCTATGATCGTTACTTTCAGCTTGTCCAATCAGGTTTAGAAGAACCACTAACAACACATGCCGACAGGTTTCAATATAACTTTGCATATGGTGGTGGAAGTTATTCTAAGGGGGCTCTTTTCCTCGCTCAGCTCGAGTATATTATGGGTGCTGACAAACTTATGAAAACGATAAAAAGATATTATGATGAATTTAAGTTTAGCCACCCAACGCCGAATGATTTTAAACGAATCGCTGAAAAGGTTTCGGGTATGCAACTTGAGTGGTATCTCAACGATTGGGTTCGCACGACCAACACGATTGATTATGGTGTTCAAAAAGTAGAAGAAAAAGGCGAAAAAACTGTTGTTGTCTTAGAGCGAATTGGCAATATGCCGATGCCTATTGAAGTCTATGTTGAAATGAATGATGATTCTTTTGATTATTATTATATCCCTTTGCGTATGTTAAGGGGTGAGAAAGAGTTTGTAAACCAAATAGTCACAACGATCGGTGACTGGGCTTGGGCGATACCAACATATACCTTTGAAATCGATAATAATTTGAATGATATAAAATATATTCTTATCAATCCAAATGGCCTAGTTGCTGATGTGAATCCAAAGAATGATGTTTATTATAAAGCTGAGTAATGTTCTCCTTTCCAAAACAACTTCGCATCACAAATGATACGCAACTTCAACAGTTGTTTGCATCTGGAAAATCCTTGTCTTTTGGTGGGATAACCTTAAAATATATCAATGAAAAAAAGGAGTTTAAAATAGGTTTTTCTGCTCCCAAACGATTGCATCAATCTGCTGTTACCAGAAACTTAATCAAACGTAGAATGCGTGAATCATTTCGTTTACAACAACAGTTATTAGGACCTTCCTTTAGTGGTATTGGGTATTTTATTTATAATGATAAAAAAGTTAAAAGCAGTCAAGAAATTTATACTGCTTTTACCTATTTGCTTACGAACTGGAAAAATTCCTATACATAGCAATATGAGGGATCCCATCTTCTAAGTATATGTCTCCTTGTGAAACAAAACCATGTTTTTGATATAATTTTTCAAGGTGATATTGAGCAGATATTTTGATTTCTTTTTCTAAACCTAGCGCTTGAATTGATTGCTGTACAAGTTCATCACCTAAACCTAACCCACGATGTGTTTGTTTGATCACAGCTCTACCAAATGAATATTCTTCAAAATAATCTACTGGTTTAAAAAGCCTACTATAAGCGATAAGTTGATCTTTTTCATACCCTAACAAATGATTTGCTTTAGTGTCTTTACCATCGATGTCTTGATAAACACAATCTTGCTCAACAACAAAGACCTCAGATCGCAACGCCAGTATGGCATATAAAACTGCTGTATCGATTTGATTCCAGTCATACAGTCTCCAATCGAGTTTCATTTGTTTATTTTGTCTATTCTTCGTTGATGACGACCTCCTTTAAATGGGGTAGATAGAAAAAGGTCAACCATTTCTTTTGCTTCCTCTAGTGAAATAAATCGTGCTGGTAAACTCAGGATATTTGCGTCATTATGTTGGCGTGACAATAAGCAGATTTCTTTATTCCAGCACAAGGCAGAACGAATATTTTCATGTTTGTTTGCTGTCATATTTGCACCGTTTCCACTACCACAAATAATGATACCTATGTTTGATTTACGATTGGCAACATCTTCAGCAACAGGATGAATGGTGTCTGGATAATCCATACTATTGTCATCATTAGTACCATGATTTATGACAGTATATCCTTTGTTGGTGAGATAGCTAAGAAGCTCTAATTTGTAGGTTGTTCCTGCATGATCGTTTCCTATAGATATATTCATGACTTTCGTTTGCTGTAAAATTAACTAACTTTCTGTTGATAGATATGTTGATAAAACAAGTGTTGTTAACAATGGAAAAATGGAAGAGCTGTTTGGTTGTATTTATTATTTTTAATATAAGTTTTGTAAACAATAAAAATAGGTTTATCAACAGTTAATTTAAGAAGTAGAATAAACGTTATTGTACAAATTAACAAGCTATTATAATCTAGAAAATAATTTAATTTAAAAATATTTTATAATAATAATATGGTTATAGTTGATAAGTCAATTTTTATGGGTCAAAACGTATAGAATTATTATTCTAAATTGCATGAGTTAAATCATGAAAAAAACGACTACTACAAAAAATATAATTCTAAACATTCTACTTCAACAAAATGGAAGCCCTCTAAACTATAAACAAATCTGTAGTAGGTTGTCTGTTTATGATCCTAGTGGCAGAAATCATATCGACAAAACACTAAAAAAACTATCAGCAAAAGGCATTATTAAAGAAAAAGAACGAGGTAAATATTTCATTCCTTCCCCTTCTAATCTTTACGAAGGAACATTAGATGTTAATAGTCAAGGGAATGGGTATCTTATTTCAGAAGAGTTAGAAGATGATGTGTTTATTGATAGACGTCATTTCAACAAAGCTTTTCATGGTGATACAGTGTCCTTTAAAATCACAACATCTAGAGGAAAACGAAAAAAACAAGGGGTAGTCCTTAAAATTATAAAGAGAAAACAAACGCATTATGTTGGTGTAATCGAAAACTTTGATGATGTGTTTGCTGTTCAACCCAAACAAATCAATATTCCTTTTTTGTTGTCAAAAGAAAATTTGGGTGGAGCAAATCTAGGTGATTGTGTGTTGGTTTCAATACAGGAATGGAAACGAAAATCAAATTATCCTCAAGCAGTTGTAACAGAAATTTTAGGAGTGCCTGGCACACATGAAACAGAAATACATACGATAATGGCAAGTCATGGATTGCCCTGGAATTTCCCAAAAGAAATAGAAGAACAGACTTCCACTTTAAATGCATCCATTTCAGCACAAGAAATATCATCACGTCGTGATTTTAGAGAGATACTAACCTTCACAATTGATCCAAAAAATGCAAAGGATTTTGATGATGCAATATCATTTCGAAAAGTAAAAGAAGACCAATATGAGATTGGAATTCATATTGCAGATGTTTCACATTATGTACAACAAGGAAGTGAGCTCGATAAGGAAGCCTACAAACGTGCAACCTCTATTTATTTGGTAGATCGTGTGGTTCCGATGCTTCCAGAAAAACTCTCTAATAAAATTTGTTCTCTTCGACCAAAGGAAGAAAAACTTTGTTTTTCTGCTGTTTTTGAAATGACATCTACAGGGAAAATAATATCAAAGTGGTTTGGAAAAACAGTTATCCTATCAGATGCTCGTTTTGCTTATGAAGAAGCACAACACATCATAGCCACCCAAACAAAAACAATACCCAATGAGATATCTCTATCAAATAATGAATATACTGTGAGTGATGGTATTTATGAAGCCATTCAAGTTTTGCAAAACATTGCATCGATACGAAGAAAAAAGCGCTTGATTAATGGTGCTATTAACTTTAATAAACAAGAAGTTCGATTTGATTTAGATAGTCAAAATAATCCTACAGAAGTGTTGATAAAAGAAAGTAAAGAAGCCAATCACTTGATAGAAGAATTTATGCTTTTAGCAAATGAATATGTTGCAAAGTATATTGGAGAACAACAACAAACATTACCTTTTGTGTATCGTGTTCACGACGAACCAGATGAAGAAAAATTAGCTCAATTTGCACGAATTGCTTTTGGATTGGGGTATAAATTAAATTTAAATTCACCTAATTTAATTGCAAAATCAATCAACAAATTACTCAAGCATATAAACAAAAAACCTGAGAAAAACTTGCTTGATACTTTAGCGATCAGAAGTATGAGTAAAGCAATTTACACCACACAAAATATTGGACATTATGGTCTTTATTTTGAATATTATACACATTTTACTTCACCTATACGTAGGTATCCAGACATCATCGTTCATCGCTTGTTACATCATTATCTAACAAAAAAAAACACTCCAAAAGCAGATGAATTAGAAAAACAATTAAATCACTGTACAGATCAAGAAATACTCGCCACCAAAGCAGAAAGAGACTCTATTAAATTCATGCAGGTAAAATATGTATCAAATTTTATAGGTACTACGCAAAACGCAAGCATTTCAGGAGTTACAGAAAGAGGAATATTTATTGAGTTAACAGAAAGTAAATGCGAAGGTTTTGTTCGTGTACAAGATCTTCAAGACGACTATTTTTATTACGACCCTACACAATTAAAAATGGTTGGTCAACATACAAAAAAGGAGTATCAATTAGGAGACCAGATTTATGCCAAAGTATTAGCGACTGACTTAATCAAAAGACAAATTGATTTGTCGATTGTAGATGATTAGATTTATGTAATTTTGATAAAAATTCCCAAATGAATAAAATACTTATCACCCTTCTTTTTTGTTGCTTTTATGCCAATGGGCAAAAAAAGACTATTGGTGATTTTAGTGAACTTATTATCAGAGATGGTTTGCATGTGACGCTGATAAAATCAGAGTCAAACGAGGTCATGATTATAAGCGAAAACGAGCAAGGCGTAACGCTAACCAACAAAGATGGTCAGCTAAAAATCAGCATGAAACCTGTGGAAGCACTCAAAGGTATTTATGGTAATATCGAATTGTTTTACACAGGGAGAATTGACAAAATAGATGTCAGTCGAGGTGCATACCTCTCAGCACTCGATACAATTGTCACTCAAAACATAGATGTTATTAGCAGAAAGGGTGGTGAGATAGAGCTATCGTTGGATGTAAAAAGCGCAAACTATGCTGCAAAATCTGGTGGTAAAATCATTGTGAAAGGTCGGGCAGATCAACAGCATATTCATATCTCATCAGGCGGTGTGGTAGATGCAGAGCATACATTGTCTAAAAACACGACAGCAAAAATACTTTTTGCTGGTTCTTGTGATATACAAGCCACTACTCTTTTTGATTTGACAACACGCTTTGGCGGTGTTGCACGTGTATATGGGAACCCATTAAAAACAGTTCACAGTAAAACATTAGGTGGGTCTATTATATTCTCTAAAACTTCAGAATAAATGAACGACGTTCTTTCAGCACTGCCTTTTTCGGTCTTGTTGATATTTGCAACAGGGCCACTCTTTTTTCTTATTCTAGAAACCAGTATAAGTAAAGGAATCAAACCAGCATTTCTAATTGATTTAGGAGCAGTTTTTGCAGATGCTGTTTTTGTTACAATTGCTTTTCTAGGTACGAAATCACTATTAGCAGACATCAAAGACAACCCAAATCTGTTTATTTTTGGAGGGGTGCTGTTGCTTGTTTATGCCATTATTAGTGGCATTACGACGGTAAGAAAAAAAAATGAAATTATAGAAAATGAGCATATAGAACCCAAAGGCTTTCACCTTTTTGCGTATTTCCTAAAAGGGTTTTTTCTAAATATCATCAACATTGGAACTTTTTTGTTTTGGCTTGGCTTGCTTGTCTCCATTGCTCCAACACTTGAATTAGAAACATCCCGCATCATTGTTTTCTTTTCAACAGTGATGATTGGCTATTTGGTTCTTGGATTTTTCAAAATTGTATTAGCAAAACAGTTGAGCAAAACTCTTACACCCCCAGTGATTTACAGACTAAGAATGTTCGTTTGTTTCTTACTTGTTGTTTTTGGAATATACTTCATCTACCAAGGCGTTTATGCACCAGAGCCAGAGGTGTTACTACCCTCAATAAAGCATTGGAATTAAAAAAGAGGCACCGAGCGGATTCGAACCGCTGTACAAGCTTTTGCAGAGCTCTGCCTAGCCACTCGGCCACGGTGCCAAATTCAATGGCAAAAGTAAGCTATTTTACACAACATATTTTCTGTTAAGAAGTCAAAAGCACAGATACAGACTGAACATCCCCCCCAATAGGCGGGTTTATTTTAGTTACACGCACCTTCACTTTCTTCAAAGACACAACCTTCGAATTGATCCGATCAATAATCCTTTGTGCCACATGCTCCAACAGCTTTGAAGCAGTCTTCATTTCTGAAACAACAATCTCGTGTAGCAATACATAATCAGGGGCATCATTCAAATTATCTGTTTGTGCAGCAACAGATAAATCAGCGTCAACCCACAGGTCTACACGATATTCGTTGCCTATTATCGTCTCTTCCTTCATACAACCATGATGGCTGTAAGTCCGAATATTTTCTAAATAAATTTGCCCCATATTTATTTTTAGCAAAGATAATAAACAAAGGTTCCAAAGCGAGTGAATTAATTACCTTTGCAATCAAATAAAGGAAAGTGAATGCTTCGAAAAATTTTATCGAACACATTATTGATGAAGATCTGCAGCAAGGACTTTCACAAGAATCCCTTCGTTTTCGATTTCCACCAGAGCCAAATGGGTTTTTACATATTGGTCACGTGAAAGCGATATGTGTTAATTTTGGACTTGGCCAAAAGTATAATGCGCCTGTAAACCTTCGTTTCGATGACACCAACCCTGCAGCTGAAGAACAACTTTATGTAGATGTAATAAAAAATGATATTCAGTGGCTGGGTTTTTCTTGGGACAATGTGTGTTATGCATCTGATTATTTCCAAACCCTCTATGACTGGGCATCCGATCTAATCAAGGCTGGAAAAGCCTACGTTGACTCACAGCCTTCTGAGGATATAGCCAGCCAAAAAGGAACCCCAACACAAGCAGGCGAAAACAGCCCATATCGATCGCGATCAATAGACGAAAATCTTCAGCTATTTTCTGAAATGAAGGAAGGGAAGCATAAAGAAGGAACGCACGTTTTGCGATACAAGGGAGACATGGCAGCACCCAATATGTTGTTACGCGATCCTGTTATGTATCGAATATTGTTTCAAACACACCACAGAACAGGCGACAAGTGGTGCATATATCCAATGTATGATTGGACTCACGGGCAGTCTGATTATATTGAAAAGATATCACACTCTTTGTGCTCGTTGGAATTTAAACCTCACAGAGACTTGTATGAAGCCTTTCTAAACGATGTGTGTGGATCAGGACTAGCTCCCAAACAAAGAGAGTTTGCAAGGCTTAATTTGAATTATACTGTTACGAGCAAACGCAAACTGATGCAGCTTGTTCAAAACAACAACGTTTCTGGCTGGGACGACCCCAGAATGCCAACCATCAGTGGTTTGAGAAGAAGAGGTTATACACCAGAATCATTAAAGAATTTTATTCAAGCAGTAGGTGTTGCCAAGCGCGAGAATCTTATCGACGTTTCGCTTCTGGAGTTTTGTGTTCGTGAGGATTTGAACAAAACAGCACCACGAATGATGGCTGTACTC
This sequence comes from uncultured Flavobacteriaceae bacterium, assembly GCA_964008075.1. Lineage (GTDB taxonomy): Bacteria > Bacteroidota > Bacteroidia > Flavobacteriales > Flavobacteriaceae > UBA724. The sequence continues at coordinate 1,667 of CAXGAP010000027.1, read as the reverse complement.
AACCCTTTGCGTGTAGTGATTACCAACTATCCTGAGGACAAAATAGAATTACTAAGGGCAGAAAATAACCCAGAAGACCCAACAGCTGGGTCAAGAGAAGTGCCCTTTTCCAAAACAATCTTGATTGAGCAAGAAGATTTTAGAGAAGAGGCAAATCGTAAGTTTTTCCGATTAAAACTAGGGAAAGAAGTACGCTTAAAAAACGCTTACATCATAAAGGCAGAATCTGTTGAAAAGGACGAAAACGGAACGATAACAACTGTTTTTTGTACCTATGATCCTTTGAGTAAAAGCGGTAGTGGCACAGAGGAAAGTCAACGCAAAGTGAAAGGCACCTTACACTGGGTTTCGCAAAACCACGCACAACAAATACAGGTACGAAACTACGACAGACTCTTTTCAGACCCCAACCCAGATGGTCATAAAGACAAGCCGTTTACGAGTTTTCTAAACACCAATTCTCTCAACGAGCAGCGGGCATTTATAGAACCAAACATCGACGATGCCGCACCAGGAAAGAGTTATCAATTTCAGCGACAAGGCTATTATGTTGTAGACCCAGACAGCACTCCCAACAAAATTGTTTTTAACAAAACAGTTGGGCTGCGCGACAATTGGTCCAAAAACAACAAATAGTTATGATTCGCTCTTTTTGTTGTTTTCGTCTTGTTCTCTTTGCTTCTTCATAGCCTCCCCTATTTGATTGCTCGCAGTAAAGGACGCTACCATATTGTTTAGCATCTCCGAACCCGCTTGGGGTGAGTTCGGCATCAAAATTAAATTGCTATTGCTCGCAGACCCAACAGATTGAAGGGTATCATAGTGCTGTGTAACAACAATCAAAGCAGAGGCTTCTTGTGAGTTGATATTAACACCATTTAGCACCTTGACAGAGTCCTCCAAACCACGTGCGATTTCACGCCTTTGATCAGCAATCCCTTGGCCTTGCAATCGTTTGGACTCTGCTTCTGCCTTGGCTCTTTCAACAATCAAAATACGCTGTGCATCCCCTTCAAATTGTGCAGCAACCTTCTCTCTCTCGGAAGCATTAATTCGGTTCATAGAGTCTTTTACCTGCGAATCAGGGTCGATGTCAGTCACGAGAGTTTTTATAATGTCAAACCCATAGTTGAGCATTGAATCATTCAACTCTGACTTCACAGCAATTGCGACATCATCTTTTTTCTCAAACACATCATCCAAAATCATTTTTGGAACCTCAGCACGAACGACATCAAACACATAAGAGGTGATTTGGTCCTGTGGAAAATCGAGTTTATAAAAAGCATCAAAAACCTTGTCCTTTATGACTTTGTATTGTACAGAAACTTTAATTTTTACAAAAACATCGTCTTTTGTTTTTGTTTCAACTACAACATCTAGCTGCTGTACACGTAAACTCACTCGTCCAGAAACACGATCGATGATTGGAATTTTGATTTGTAGACCAGAATGTCGAACATTAACAAACTTTCCAAAACGCTCAACGACAGCAGCGGACTGTTGCCGAACGATAAAAAAGGTGCCAAATAGAAGGACAAAACCAAGAAAACCAATGATAGAATAGATGATAATAGACATGATAAGTTGTTTTTATATTCAGACGTAATATAAAAAATCTTTAGCTGATTTCCATCAACGCAATGTTAATTCGTTCAATCACCACT
>CAXGAP010000026.1:0-17552 GCA_964008075.1 uncultured Flavobacteriaceae bacterium | reverse complement strand
TAACTTTTAGCTGTTTACTTTTGTAACTCGTATTCTGTTTACATTTGCAAACGATAAAGCAAGACATGAATCCATTGCACTCATCTTATATTGAACATCAGTTGTCAGGAAGATACATTTGCAACTCGCACATAGAGCCTTTGTTGTCTGCATACAATACTATTGTTATTGGACACAGTGAGGCTGGTTTACCCATCCATCGTATTCGTATAGGTAATGGTGAGATAAAGGTGTTGATATGGTCTCAAATGCATGGAAATGAGTCAACAACCACCAAAAGTGTATTTGACCTGTTGCGGTATTTGCAATCAGACAAAAGTTTACTCGAAGCCCTACAGCTTTCGATTATCCCTATCCTCAATCCAGATGGGGCAAAGGCATACTCTCGATTCAATGCCAATCAAATTGATCTCAACAGAGACGCGATAGACTTATCTCAAGTCGAAAGTCGGATATTGCGTAAGGAGTTTGATGAATTTTCCCCTGATTATGCATTCAATCTACATGATCAGCGTACCATTTTTGGCGTTGAGGCTAAGCCAGCAACACTTTCGCTGTTGGCCCCTGCTTTCGATAAAGAACGAAGTTTTAACGACTGTAGAACCAAAGCAGCACAGTTGGCAGCTAGTGTTTTTCAGGGTCTTCAATCATCGTCTATTGCCTCGCAAATCGGACGTTTTGACGACCAATTCAATCCAAACTGTGTAGGAGACGCTTTTCAGTCCCTGGGTTTACCTACCTTACTGATTGAAGCAGGTCACTTTCAAGATGATTACCATCGTGAACAGACCAGAATGTTTGTTTTCAACGCTTACATATTGGCACTACAAGCCATCTCTACTTCTACTTTTGCTGATGTTTCGATTTATCACTCCATACCTGAAAACAAAAAGATATTTTTCGATTATCTTCTTAGAAACGTTTGTTATGTCGATCATGGCAATGAAAAAACAGCAGACGTTGGATTGCAATACAAAGAGGTTTTAAACAGCAATCAAATTGAGTTTCATGCTGTTTTTGCTGCTGCTGGAGATTTATCTAACGTTCATGGCCATATAGAGCCTAATTGTAAAAATCTCGAGCCTTTTGTGTTTAAAATCGAAGAATCCGCACAAAAATTGTTAAAATCATTGAATTTGTAAAACGATTTACAATAAATTAGCATTTACTATACATTAAATTCAAAGAATTTTTATTTTATTTGCAAAAAATATAAAATGAGTAATATCAAATTAGACGAAATCGATCATCAGATACTAGATATCCTTATAGATAACATGCGAACTCCTTTTACCGATATTGCAAAAAAGCTTTTGATTTCTGCAGGTACAGTTCATGTTCGCGTCAAAAAAATGGAAGATGCTGGCATCATCAAAGGTTCGTCCTTGACTCTTGATTATAAAAAATTAGGTTATTCATTTATTGCCTACATTGGTATTTTCTTGGAAAAAACGCATCAGACCAAATATGTTTTGGAGCGGCTTTCAGAAATTCCCAACGTCACAGTTGCACATATTACGACTGGAAAATTTAATATTTATTGTAAAATTCGTGCAAAAAGCACAGAACACGCGAAAGAAATTATCTTTTCTATCGATGATATTGATGGTATTTTACGTACCGAAACTATGATTTCTTTGGAGGAAAGTATCAATGACAAAAAACGTCTGATGCATACTATTTTTCAAGAACTCTAAGGGGATAATAACACTGTTTGAACCCTCTTACGACAAGTTCGAGGGTTTTTTAATGATATATAATTAATGACACGAAAAACAAAATTAGAACGTTTCGAAAATGAAGTCATTTCGAGATTTCAACTGTATAACAGTGTGTTTTCTACACTCCCGTACTCCCATATTTCTAAGACCTCAACACTACTCCCTTTCTTCTCTGAATTTTGCTCACATGGGTTTGATCAGAATAAGAATCCAATACAAATAGTCGATGATTTTTTTGAACAATACTATCCAAACAACTCTGAAAAAGACAACATCGATATTTTGTTTCGATTGATTCAGTTTATCGAACGTCAAGTGGTGCTCTTTGATGCCATAGAGGACGCTGCTTTCACAGAAGTCAATAATTTCAGTGGCCGGGGAACTTTGCGAAGCTCAAAAGAAGAAGCTGAAGAAAAAACAAAAACTACTGCATTAAAAGATTATCTCAATAATTTTAAGGTTCGACCTGTTTTAACTGCACACCCAACACAGTTTTATCCAGGCTCAGTTTTAGGAATCATTACAGACCTTTCAGCTGCGATTAAGGCCAACGATTTGCCGACTATTGAACTCCTGCTTGCTCAGTTAGGGCGCACACCCTTTTTCAAAAAGGAGAAGCCATCACCCCTCGATGAAGCTAGAAGTTTGATGTGGTATCTTGATAACGTTTTTTATCACTCTGTCAGCAATATTCATCAGTATATAAAAAACAATATTTTTGATGGGAAGGATTTTGAAAACCCTCTCATCAATCTTGGGTTTTGGCCTGGTGGTGATCGCGATGGAAATCCTTTTGTGACGACAGACATAACGATTCAAACAGCACAGGAGTTACGTGCAAATGTGATAAGAAATTACTTTCGAGATATTCGGAAACTGCGTCGAAGACTCACTTTTAAAGGGGTTGAGGAAATTGCCATTGAAATCGAAACAAAACTGTATAATAGTATTTTTAGTAAAAAAGAACAGCCAGAAATCTCTCTTTCTGACTTAAAAGCAAAGCTTTATGAAATTCACCACCTCTTGGTATCGGATTATCACAGTATGTTTGCAAAAGAAGTCGATGCGTTAATCAACAAGGTTAATACCTTTGGTTATCACTTTGCAAGCCTTGATATTCGTCAAGACTCTAGGGTCCATCATGAAGCGTTTATGACTTTGCTAAAAGGCGCACAAAAGCAAGGAGTTGTCAATAAAGAAGTTGACTATCTTCAACTAGATGAGTCAGAAAAAATTGATTTTCTAACAACACTAAAAGGAGACTTACTTCCTGAAAAATTTTCGGATGATCTTGTGAACAAAACTCTTGGCTCTATTCGAGCAATGCAAAAGATTCAATTACAAAATGGAGAACTAGGGTGTCATCGATACATAATTAGCAATAATCAAACTGCACAAAATATTTTTGAGGTTTTTGCGATTATACGTTTGAGCAACTGGGAATCGCCAACTGTTGATGTTGCACCACTTTTTGAAACCATTTCAGACTTGAGTATTGCTTCAAAGGTGATGGACGTAGTATATAGTAATCCTACCTATCGCAATCACTTGCGTACAAGAGGTGATAAACAAACCATTATGCTAGGGTTTTCTGATGGCACCAAAGATGGGGGATACCTCATGGCAAATTGGAGTATTTTTCGTGCCAAAGAAGAACTTACGGAAGTGTCTCGAAAGCATGGCGTGAAAGCATTATTCTTTGATGGTCGGGGAGGACCTCCTGCACGTGGGGGTGGAAACACTCATCAATTTTATGCTTCTTTGGGCGACAGTATTGAGTCGGATGAAATTCAAATTACAGTTCAAGGTCAAACGATTAGTTCTAATTTTGGAACAATTAACTCTTGTCAGTATAACCTAGAGCAGCTGTTGAGTTCAGGGATTGCCAATCGAGTGTTTAACAATAGTTCGTCTGAAATATCTGATAAGGATCGCCAAACGATAGTGGAACTTGCTGAGACGAGTTTTCAAGCCTATCAAGACTTTAAATCACATCCTAAGTTTTTGCCTTATTTGGAACACATGAGTACACTAAAGTTTTATGCAAAAACCAATATTGGTAGTCGTCCAAGCAAAAGAGGTAAATCAAAGTCATTGGATTTTTCTGCTCTTCGTGCCATTCCATTTGTGGGTAGCTGGAGTCAGTTGAAGCAAAACGTACCTGGCTTTTATGGGTTAGGTCTTTCGCTTGAAAAATTTGAAAAAACAGGTCGTTTTGATCAAGTGATGGCGTTGTACGAAAACAACGCTTTTTTCAGAACCTTGGTTTACAATTCAATGATGAGTCTCACAAAATCATTTTTTAAACTCACTGCCTATATGCAAAACGATCCTGAATATGGTCCGTTTTGGGATCAGATTCATGATGAATATCAACGTGCCAAGAAGTACCTGTTGAAACTCACTGGGCAGTCAGAATTGATGGAAAACGAACCAGCAGGAAAGGCTTCAATTATGATGCGTGAAAAGATTGTATTACCCCTTTTGACAATTCAACAGTATGGATTGGGTAAGCTACTACAAAAAGGTAGTGATGAGGTACTTGAGAAGATGGTCACTCGTTCGCTGTTTGGCAACATCAATGCGAGCCGAAACTCTGCTTAATCAGCATAAAATAGGAAAGCTGCATCAATGTCTTCTTCGCTAACGAGGCAATCGATTACAGGGTTACCAATTGCTTTGAGCAAAACGAATCTGATCTCACATGATTCGTTTTTCTTGTCGTGTTTGAGCAAATCTTTGATAGAGGATCGATCATTGTCGTCAAAAGAAATAGAGTCGAAGATGGAAGAAAAAACAGTTTTGATTTTATTCCTTTCTTCGATGGACAAGTTTGTTGTAAGATAGGACAATTCAGCTTCCATTACCATTCCAATCGCAATCGCTTCGCCATGTAACAAGTGTTGAGCAGAGGGATGATTGAGGAAATGAGTCTCAATCGCATGACCTAAAGTATGACCATAGTTGAGAATTTTGCGCAATCCTTTTTCATAAGGATCTTCAGAAACCACTTTGTGTTTGATCTCAACAGAGTGACGAATATGATTTGAAATCTCACTTTTTACATTTAGCTGCTCTGTAGCTAGGCTTGAAAAATAATCAGCATCTGCAATCAAACCATGTTTAAGCATTTCTGCATAACCACTTCTAAATTCATTGCTTGGCAATGTTGTGAGAAAGTTATCGTCGATCACAACAAATACAGGCTCTCGAATGATACCAACTTGATTTTTTAACCCCTGAAAATCAACACCTGTTTTGCCACCAACTGAAGCATCAACCATGGCCAATAGAGAAGTAGGAATGTTGACAAAGTCAATTCCTCTTTTGTAAGTACAGGCCACAAAACCACCCAAATCTGTCACAACACCCCCCCCTAGATTGATCAGCAAGCTGTTTCTATCGGCACCTTGTTCAGACAAGGATGACCAAAGGTGCTCACAAGTTCCAATATGTTTGTTAGCTTCGCCAGCATCCATCGTGAGCAAGGTGTATGGATGTGAAAAATACTGATCTAAATGGGATAAACAATGTGACTTGGTGTTTTGGTCCACAAGAACAAATACAGATGAGTAGGTCTTTTCTAAAATTTTGTCGCTGAGTTGTTTCCAGCCATTATCATGATAAAAAATAGTACTCATAAAGTATTTAAAATTGTTATCTCCAATATGATGCAAAAGTAATCCAAATGTTTTATTTTTAATTGTTTTAAAACAAACATTTAATATACGGTGCGTGATATGTTTAACAATACTTATGAAGCGTTTGGACATCGATCAGATAAAGAACTAAAACAGTTGGTTTGGCTGTTCAGATTGCTTTCCAACAAGTGGATTTCAAGAGTTGGAATCATGACAATGAAAAGCTTTGGTCATCTTCGATTGTCTGTGTTGCAACGTTTCCAACGATTGTTATTTAAGCCTTTTTACGCAGGAACGACACTGCAGCATTCTGAGCATACAGTAGCGCAGTTGTCGAATTATGATGTGTTTTCTTATCTCAATTATGCAATAGAGGATAGCTGGGATGAAAAGGAATTTGATAAAAACTGTCATATCGTTCAAAAGCTGTTGTTGCACGCAGCATCAGCAAAAAATATTCCTTTTAGTGTATGTAAGGCAACTTCGTTTGGTCACAAGCATTTATTTCAAAAAATAAATGCGCAACAGTCTTTAACGGAAGATGAAAAACATGCACTTGAAAGGATTGTCAATCGTTTTCGTGAATGTTGCAAGTTGGCAAAAGCACATGATGTTGGTTTACTGATAGACGCCGAGGAGTACAATATGCAATTTGCTGTTGATCAAATTGTGATGGACTTGATGAAAGAGTTTAACACATTCAAAGCAGTTGTCTATAACACAGTCCAACTGTACTTGATTGACGGAAATGATCGCTTACAGCAGATGCACTCTCGTGCAACAAATGAGTCTTTTCATCTCGGTTTAAAATTGGTTCGAGGTGCTTATATGCAAAAGGAACGCAAAAGATCTCAAAAACTTGGCCTTCCAAGTCCTATCTTGAAAACCAAATCTGATACAGATGCAAACTTCAATCAAGCAGTTGCGTATTGCCTCGATCATTTTTCGAATATTTCCATTTTGTTGGGATCACACAACGAATACAGTATGATTTTGGCAACTGAAATGATGAAAAAAAACAAAATTAAAAGTTGGGACGAGCGTGTGTGGTTTAGCCAATTGCTCGGTATGAGTGATCACATCACTTTTATCCTTGCCAAAAACGGCTATAATGTTGTCAAATTTGTACCCTTTGGACCCTTGGAGAAGTTGGTTCCTTACCTGATAAGAAGAGCTGAAGAAAATACTGCCATTGCAGGACAAACAAGTAGAGAGTTAGCGATGCTTCAAAAGGAAATCAAAAGAAGATCTACTGTGGCGAAAGCTTTGTAAAGTAGACAATGCTGTCACAATTTTTAACATCATATTCCACCTCTGATAAGTGTAATCGATAGACGTTACAGTTATCAATTCCTATAATACTTTCAGAAAATATAATATCACCAACTTTCAAAAAGTCCAATCGGTTGATACTGTCTTGCATAGGGGGTGTAAATACCCATTCTTTTTTGGAAAAATCATTGATGACTCTTGCATCAGGGCCATATGTGCAGCGGGTGTTTTTACCTCCTAAAAAAAATAGCAACATAACCATCCCAATAGAAAAGCCCCCCAAATAATAAGACAATCGTTTTAAAAAACTCATTGGAAGGTTAATTTTCGTTTGTGTTGATCAATCAGTTCGATATGTATATGATGACATTCCCCTTCAATAGCTTTGGCAACCATCTCTGGCCATTCGATTAAGCATAAGTCACCTGTTTGTATATAGTCTTCAAAACCAAGTTGCTCCAATTCATCTTCTTTTTCCAAACGATAAAGATCCATGTGAATAACTCCTCCTTTGGAGGTTGTGTATTGATGCACCAATCCAAATGTTGGACTGGTCACAGTGTCTTCACTTCCCAACTGCGATACTATGGATTGAATCAAAGTGGTTTTACCACTTCCCATTTGCCCCTCAAACGCAACAATTGGGTAGGTAAATGAATGGGTTAGTTGTCGAGCAACTTCGTCGATTTCTTGTAGTGAGTATTCAATTACCATATAGCAAAAATACTTTACTTGGGGGAAAGCACAGCAAATGGAATCAGCATTTCTTCAAGAGAAACACCACCATGTTGGTAGGTATTTCTGTAAAAATTGACAAAATGATTATAATTAGAGGGGTAAATGAGATATTTATCTTCTGTTGCAAAAGTAAAACTACTAGTGAGGTTGATTTTTGGCAATCCAATTTCTTCCGGGTTTGAAACTGTATATAGACTTTTATCGTCAGAATTGAGTCGTTTTCCTGTTTTATACCTTATGTTTGTACTCGAATCACGATCACCTAAAATTTTGGATGGCTGTCGCACATTGATGGTTCCATGATCAGTGGTTATCATTAGTGTAAATCCTAGAGATTGCGAACGCTTTATGATTTCTAACAGAGGGGAGTTCTGAAACCAAGTAGCAGTGAGTGATCGAAATGCCTTATCAGTAGACGCGAGTTCTTTAATGATTTTCATCTCAGTTTTGGCATGCGAAATCACATCAACAAAATTATAGACAACCACACAGAGATCATTGCCAGATTCATTTTGGAGCTGGGCAGCCAGTTTATTCCCCTGATCTTGACGATTGATTTTGTGATAACTGAACGAAATATCTCTTTTTAAAGTAGAAAATTGAGCTGCCAAAAGCTCTTTTTCAAAGAGGTTTTTACCACCAGCATCTGTGTCATCTTTCCATAGATCGGGGTATAATTGTTTGATGTTGACAGGCAATTCGCCAGCAAATAGTGCATTTCTGGCATATTGAGTGGCAGTGGGTAAAATGCTACTGCATATCTGTTCTTCCTGTAACTTATAAAAAGGTGAAAGGTGTGTTTGCAACACTCGCCATTGATCGAGACGTAGGTTGTCGATAACTACGAGCAAGGTTGTTGTGTCTTTGCTCAATTTGTCAAGTACCAACTTCTCAATCATCTGATGAGACATCACCAAAGGACTATCCCCATTGACCAAATCTTCGTAGTTTGAAGATATATATTTGGAAAACATATGATTGGCCTCTGATTTCTGATGATTCAAAATCTCATGCAAATCACTTGACTCCATCGCGTCAATTTTAAGTTCCCAAAAACACAATTTTTGATAGATCGATGACCAGTCTTCATAATCATTCGCTTGACTGATATCGATATTGAGCTCTTGAAACGAACGTTGATAGTCCATTGTTGTTTTTTCAGCGACTAGTCTAGAGTTGTCTAAGTTCTTTTTTAATGAAAGTAAGATTTGATTTGGGTTCACTGGTTTGATCAAATAGTCTGCTATTTTTGCGCCAATGGCTTCTTCCATCAAAGTTTCTGCCTCACTTTTTGTAATCATTATTACTGCCAAATCTGGATAGATCTGCTTGATTTTACTTAAGACAGCTAATCCATCCATTCCTGGCATATTTTCATCTAAAAGGATGATGTCAAAAGGCTGTTCTTTGATCAAATCCAATGCGTCAGGACCATTTGTACAAGGATGAACTGCATATCCTTTCTCTTCCAAAAAATTAATGTGTGGCTGCAAACGGATAATTTCATCATCTACCCACAACACCTGTATCAGTTCCATAATCGTATATTTGTATAAATTCTAAATCTTTGAGACTGAAGAATTATAACGATCCAATTTACGGTTTTATTTCAATTCCTACTCCGTTTATTTATACCCTCATCCAAGAGCCTGTTTTTCAACGATTGCGCAGGATTCAACAAATGGGGTTGTCGCATTATGTGTTTAGTGGCGCCACTCATCATCGATTTGCACATGCCTTGGGCGCCATGCATCTGATGCACAAAGCTTTAAATGTTCTTGAAGAAAAAGGAATTGCAATTTCTCCTAAGGAAAAGGAAGCTGCAATGATCGCCATTCTTCTACACGATATTGGACATGGCCCTTTTTCGCATGCTCTTGAAGGAATTCTTATTAAAAATGTTTCGCATGAAACACTGTCACTGGCATTGATGAAGGCATTGAATCAGAAACACAACGGGAAGCTCAGTATGGCAATTGATATGTTTACGAATGCATATAAGCGCCCATTTTTCAATCAATTGATATCCTCTCAATTGGATATGGATAGATTAGATTATTTGAATAGAGATAGTTTTTACTCAGGCGTGACAGAGGGTAATACCAGTACAGACAGAATTATTGCCACGCTGATGATACATGAGGAACAATTGGTTGTCGAAGAGAAAGGAATCTATTCGATTGAGAAGTTTTTACTCGCGCGAAGACTGATGTATTGGTCTGTTTATTTGCACAAAACCAGCTATGTAGCTGAGGAAGTCCTTAAACGAATAATCCTTCGTGCAAGAGAGCTGTTGAATCAAGGCACAGCCATAGACGCATCTGCTGATCTATTGTATTTTATTTCAACCTCCCATTCTTCAGTCGATCAAATTGATATGGATCATTATACTGCCATTGATGATGTTGATATTTTATCAGCTGTCAAAGCAGGGGTGAAGCATAGCGACCCTGTTTACGCATCACTTTGCAATATGGTCCTGACACGACGTTTACCAAAAATAAAAGTGAATAACGAACCATTTTCATCTGATTTTATAGAGAAGAAAAAGAATCGTGCAAAGACTAAGTTTGACATATCACCTGAAAATATGTCCTATTTTGTCTTCGATGGAGTGATGAAAAATATGGCATACGATTTGGAGCAATCACCAATATCATTAATCGATAAAAAAGGGAACACCAAGGAATTGTTAGCAGGTTCAGACCAGTCAAATTTGAAAATGCTGACCAAAGCAGTGATGAAGTATTACTGTTGTTATCCGAAATAATGTTCCAATTTTGTTATTTTTGCGTCGATGAAATATACGGCTTCCGAAATTGCTGAAATCCTAGATGGTTTTGTTGTGGGGGATGATGATGCTTGTGTTACTTCAATTGCGAAGATTGAAGAAGCTCAAAATGGTTCACTTGCCTTTTTAGCAAACCCAAAATACACAGAATTTTTATACTCGACCAAAGCATCCGTTACGCTGGTGCGTGAAAGTTTTCAGCCAGAGAAGGAGATTTCAACTACATTAGTCAAGGTTGCTGATCCTTATCTTTCGTTCACGACTATGCTTTCTCACTTCAATGGTTCTGAAAAAAAATTCAATGGTATTCACAACCATAGCCTAATCGACTCATCAGCTTCGCTGGGAACAGATTGCTATGTTGGACCATTTGCGACGATTGGGAGGGGGGTAAAGATTGGTAATAATGTAAAAATACATGATCATGTTGTTATTGAATCTGATGTAGTTATAGGAGATCACACAAGGATTTTTTCTGGCGCAAAAATTTTAACCAAATCTAAAATCGGGGCAAATTGTATTCTACACAACAATGTGGTGATTGGTTCAGATGGTTTTGGGTTTAGTCCAACTGATTCAGGCGCTTATGAAAAAATCCTACAGACTGGTTCTGTATTGATAGAGGATGATGTTGAAATCGGTTCGAACTCTACAATTGATCGTGCAACACTTGGGCAAACCATCATCCGTCAAGGAGTTAAGTTAGACAACTTAATACAAATTGCTCATAATGTTGAGGTAGGTGCTCACACTGTTATCGCTGCCCAAACTGGCATCGCTGGGTCTTCCAAAATTGGAAGTCATTGTGTTATTGGCGGACAAGTCGGTATCGCAGGTCATCTCAAAATCGGAAATCGTGTTCAAATTCAAGGTCAATCTGGCATTCTACGTAATCTTAAAGACGATGAAAAAGTGATGGGTTATCCTGCAATTGATCTTCTTTCCTACAACAAATCATATGTTCATTTTAAAAACCTAAACGAGCATATTAAAACACTTCATAATCTCCAAAAAAAACTTACTGACAATGGCTAAACAAACTACAATTGCTGATCCAATTACTCTCAAAGGTGTAGGAATTCATACAGGTGACGAAGTGACAATGACATTTAAACCTGCAGCTGCCAATCATGGTTACGCATTTCAGCGAACAGACCTGGAAGGCAGTCCCATAATCGAAGCACTTGCGCACAACGTAGCAGACACCAAGCGAGGAACTAGTCTTCAAAAAAACGGTGTAACCATTCATACTTGTGAGCATGTCTTAGCAGCTTTTGTAGGGAGTGAAGTGGACAATGTTTTGATTGAACTAAATGCTTCTGAAACACCAATCATGGATGGTTCATCCAAATTTTTTGTTGAGGCAATAGAAAAAGTTGGCATCAAAACACTCGATGCTGAAAGAGCTGAATACATTGTAAAGGAAAACATCACATATACTGATGAGGAATCGGGAAGTGAAATCACTTTGTTACCAGCAGATGACTATGAAGTCACAACCATGGTCGATTTTGGAACGAAAGTTCTCGGAACGCAAAACGCAACTCTAAAGAAGCTGAGTCAGTTTAAAAAAGAGTTTGCTGACGCTCGTACGTTTAGCTTTTTACACGAGATCGAAACCCTACTAGAAAATGGGCTGATTAAAGGTGGGGATCTTAACAATGCGATTGTGTATGTTGATAAAAAACTGTCTAAGGAAACGATGGATCGACTTCGAAAAGCATTTAATAAAACATCCATTTCCGTAAAGCCAAATGGAATTTTAGATAACCTTACGTTACATTATCCAAATGAAGCAGCACGACACAAATTGCTCGATGTGATTGGCGATTTGGCATTGATTGGAATACGCATAAGGGGTAAAGTGATCGCATCAAAACCAGGTCATGCGATCAATACAAATTTTGCTAAAAAAATGACAAAAATCATCAAAGAAGAGAAGAGAAATCGTGTGCCAAATTATGACTTAAATGTCGAGCCAGCTCTTGATGTTAATCAAATTATGAAAATCTTACCCCATCGTCCACCTTTTCTACTTGTCGATAAGATACTTGAAATTAGTAAACAACACGTTGTGGCTGTTAAAAGTGTTACAATGAATGAACCATTTTTTCGGGGGCATTTCCCTGGACAACCTGTAATGCCAGGTGTTTTACAAATTGAAGCTATGGCACAAGCAGGTGGTGTATTGGTTCTGAACACTGTTTCAGACCCTGAAAATTACCTTACTTATTTTATGAAGATTGAAAACGCCAAGTTCAAACACCCAGTTGTTCCTGGCGATACACTTGTATTTAAACTTGAGCTCTTGTCGCCTATCAGAAGGGGAATCTGTCATATGCAAGCCTATGCTTACAGTAGAGGTCGATTGACAACTGAAGCTGAAATGATGGCACAAATTGTCAAAAAAAATGAAACTAGCTTATGAATCAACCCTTAGCTTATGTTCATCCAAGAGCAGTTCTTGCAAAAAATGTGGTGATTGAACCCTTCACTACTATTGATAAAAATGTTGAAATCGGAGAAGGGACTTGGATTGGATCCAACGTCACCATCATGGAGGGCGCTCGAATCGGTAAAAATTGCTCGATTTTTCCTGGATCAGTCATTTCTGCTATTCCTCAAGACTTAAAGTTTAATGGCGAAGACTCAACTGCCGAAATAGGGGATAACACTACCATTCGAGAATGTGTGACAATCAATAGAGGTACTTCATCGAGGGGAAAAACTATTATTGGAGAAAATTGCTTGGTGATGGCGTATTCTCATGTTGCACACGATTGTATTGTTGGAAACAACTGTATCTTTTCTAACAACAGTACATTGGCTGGCCACATTACTATTGGAGATCATGTGATATTGGCTGGAATGACTGCTGTTCATCAATTCTGCTCGATTGGAAGTCATTCATTCGTCGCTGGTGGATCGTTGGTTCGAAAAGATATTCCACCTTTTGTGAAAGCTGCAAGAGAACCAATCTCTTATGTAGGGATCAACTCTGTTGGCCTTCGTCGGCGTGGGTTCACAAGTGAAAAAATTAGAGAGATTCAAAACATATACAGAATTCTTTATCAAAAAACATACAACAACACTCAAGCTGTTGAAATCATTGAAGCGGAAGTAGAAGTCTCAAAAGAAAGAGACGAGATTTTACAGTTTATTCGTGACTCACAGCGAGGGATCATGAAAGGATACTCCAAAACATCATAGACTATGGCATCAACCTCTGATATTCGTAAAGGACTTTGTATTCGTTATAACCACGATATCTATAAAATCGTTGAATTTTTACATGTTAAGCCTGGAAAAGGACCAGCCTTTGTGCGTACAAAACTTAAAAGCGTGACCAATGGAAAGGTCATCGACAACACCTTTTCGGCAGGACATAAGATTGATGATGTTCGTGTCGAAACGCGTAAATACCAGTTTTTGTACAATGATGGCGAAACCTATCACTTTATGAACACTGATGATTATAATCAAATCGAACTCCAAAAAAGTATTTTAGATGCACCCCAGCTTTTGAAAGAAGGAGAACACGTAACAGTGATGACCAATGCTGATGATGGCATACCATTATCTGTTGATATGCCAGCAAGTGTGGTATTGAAGGTTACTCATAGCGAACCAGGAGTAAAGGGAAATACAGCAACCAATGCAACCAAGCCTGCAACCCTCGAAACAGGTGCAAAAATCAATGTCCCGTTGTTTATCAATGAGGGTGATAAAATTAAATTAGATACCGAAAAATCAACCTATATCGAACGAATTAAAGAATAGTTATGAGCGTATTGGTCAATAAACACTCGAAAATAATTGTACAAGGCTTCACAGGAAGTGAAGGTAGCTTTCACGCCGAACAGATGATTGCTTATGGCACTCAAGTCGTTGGGGGTGTTACACCTGGAAAAGGAGGGCAAACACATCTAGATAAACCTGTTTTTAATACAGTGAAAGAGGCAGTCGCTGCTGTCAAAGCAGACACCTCAATCATATTTGTACCCCCTGCCTTTGCTGCTGATGCAATCATGGAGGCAGCCGATGCAGGTATTCAAGTCATCGTCACGATTACTGAAGGTATACCTGTTGCTGATATGATGAAAGCAGTTTCGTATGTGAAAGAACGAAATGCACGTCTTTTGGGACCCAACTGCCCAGGCGTAATCACCCCAGATGAGGCAAAGGTTGGTATCATGCCAGGGTTTGTGTTTAAAAAAGGAAATGTTGGAATTGTTTCCAAATCGGGGACACTAACTTATGAGGCAGCTGATCAGGTCGTGGAAGAAGGACTTGGCATCTCTACCGCCATTGGTATAGGTGGTGACCCAATCATTGGTACAACCACGAAAGAAGCAGTAGAGTTACTAATAAATGATCAGGAAACAGAGTGTATTGTCATGATAGGTGAAATTGGTGGTCAACTTGAGGCAGATGCTGCCCGTTGGGTGCATGAACAAGGAAATCCCAAGCCAGTCGTTGGTTTTATTGCAGGGGAAACAGCTCCAAAAGGTCGAACCATGGGTCATGCAGGTGCAATTATTGGTGGGGCAGAGGACACTGCTGAGGCCAAAAAGAAAATCATGATTGATTTTGGAATCCACGTCGTTGACTCCCCAGCTGAAATTGGAAAAAAAGTTGCTCAAATCTTAAATTAAAAAAATGAAATTACTCGAAAATAAAACTGTATTAATCACTGGCGCAAGTCGTGGTATTGGGCGTGGGATCGCCACAGTTTTTGCAGAACATGGTGCCAATATTATCTTTACCTATAGTTCTTCAGTAGATGCTGCTAATGTTCTTGAGAAAGAATTGCAATCGATAGGTGTACAAGCCAAAGGATACCAATCCAACGCAGCTGACTTCGGTCAGGCTCAAGAATTGATAGAGAAAGTATTGGCAGATTTCAGTACTATCGACGTGCTAATCAATAATGCTGGAATTACCAAAGACAATTTACTGATGAGAATTTCAGAAGATGACTTTGATAAAGTGATTGAAGTCAACCTGAAATCTGTCTTCAATCTGACAAAAGCTGTGCAACGCACAATGTTGAAACAACGACATGGAAGTATCATTAATATGAGCTCTATTGTTGGAGTGAAGGGCAATTCAGGACAATCGAATTATGCAGCATCAAAAGCAGGTATCATTGGCTTTTCAAAGTCAATAGCGCTTGAACTTGGATCGCGTAACATTCGATGCAATGTAATTGCGCCTGGATTTATCGAAACTGAGATGACTGCTCAACTATCGGAAGACGTTGTGGCAGGATGGCGTATAGGCATTCCGCTCAAGCGGGGTGGATCGCCAACAGATGTTGCCAATGCATGTGTTTTTTTGGCTTCCGACTTGTCGAGCTACATCACTGGACAGGTTTTAAATGTAGATGGTGGAATGCTTACTTAACTTTATAATTTATATCAATGAATAATTTACCAAAACTTGGACTACCAATCACTGTATTATTTTTCGTAGCACTCATTATTCTTTTCCGATCAGCTGTGAACATCGGCTATGGAGAGGCTGGAGTTGTATGGAAACGATTTGGTGGGGGTACAGTCGTTGACAAACCCGCACTGACAGAGGGTTTTCATATCATTGCACCTTGGAACAAGGTGTATGTCTATAATATCAAACAACAAGAAGAATTTGAAAGCGGTATGCGCGTTTTATCTTCGAATGGTCTTGAAATCTCATTAGATGTTTCTGTCCTCTATCAGCCAGATATCGAGGAGTTGGGCTTGCTTCACAAAACAAAAGGCGAGGATTATCTAAACATTGTGATTGTTCCTGAAATTCGTGCAGTTGCGCGCTCTGTTATTGGAAGATATACCCCTGAACAGTTGTACTCCTCTAAACGGGATGCTATTCAAAATGAAATCTATGAGGAAACTAAAAAGAAAGTAGAGCCACAACATGTACAAATCAACTCTGTTTTGGTACGTGATGTGACCTTACCGCCTTCCATCAAGGAGGCAATTCAACGTAAGCTTACCCAAGAGCAAGAAGCACTTGAGTACGAGTTCCGATTGGAAAAAGCTAAACAAGAAGCAGAGAAAGTACGTATCGAAGCTGAAGGTAAAGCACTTGCCAATCGAATCCTAAACGCCTCTCTTACAAGAAATATTCTTCTTGAAAAAGGGATTGAAGCCACCTTGCAATTATCAGAATCGACAAATGCAAAAGTGATTGTAATTGGCAGTGGGAAAGATGGTTTACCAATAATTTTGGGCAATCAATAGTGATTTTTTAAAATTTTGTTTGATATTTGCAATCGAAATGAAAAAAAACACACATATCCATCGCCTATTTTTCTTGTCTCAGACGAGTTGAGTTGGATATGATATAATTTATTCCAAACCCGTTTGAGATTCAAGCGGGTTTTTTTGTTTGCATAAATTGAAATCGTGAAAAAAAAGTTACACATCGCAGTTCAAAAGTCTGGAAGACTCCATGACGAATCATTGAAACTCCTCAATGACTGCGGAATCTCTATCGACAATGGCAAAGACCAGTTAAAAGCAGTCGCTCGTAATTTTCCTCTAGAAATCTTTTACTTGCGTAATGGGGATATCCCCCAATATCTTCGTGACGGAGTTGTTGATATTGCGATTATTGGTGAAAATTTACTTTTTGAAAAAGGAGATGATATCTCTATAAAAGAAAAGTTAGGATTTTCGAAATGTCGGGTGTCGATTGCTATTCCGAAAGAGGACAACTACAAGGGTATTGAAAGCTTAACAGGGAAGAAAATCGCAACTTCCTATCCAAATACAGTGAAGGGATTCCTTAGAGAAAATGGGATTGACGCTGAGCTTCATATCATCAATGGCTCAGTAGAAATCGCTCCGAATATTGGCTTATCTGACGCGGTTTGCGATATTGTTTCCAGTGGCTCCACCTTATTTAAAAACAACCTTAAAGAAGTCGAGGTGTTGTTTAAATCTGAAGCCGTTCTCGCAGCCAGCAGTACCTTGGATGCTGAAAAGAATGAAATCTTAAAAAAATTACAGTTTCGTATTCAATCAGTGTTGAAAGGACGTCAGTCTAAGTATATTTTGATGAATGTGCCCAATGACAGTATTGATAGGATATCGTCTATACTTCCCGTGTTAAAATCCCCAACGGTATTACCTTTGGCCGAACCGGGTTGGAGCTCACTTCACTCTGTGATCAATGAGGGGAAATTCTGGGAAGTCATCGACGAATTAAAAGCCGCTGGTGCACAAGATATTTTGGTTTGCCCAGTAGAAAAAATGGTCTTATGAAAACGGTTTTGAGCCCAACTACCGATCAATGGAGTGAGCTAACTGCACGCCCAACGGTATCTTTAGATGATGTCATGCCAGTTGTGGACGAAGTCTTTGGCGCAATTCAACGGCAAGGGGA
>CAXGAP010000025.1:0-17804 GCA_964008075.1 uncultured Flavobacteriaceae bacterium | reverse complement strand
TCAACAGATCGACATCTGGTAAATTTTGCGTGTAAAGATGCTTATTTATTATGTCATCATCAACATTTTCAATTGAAATTATATTATTTTTAACTTTAAAACTGATTTCCTTAACTGCTCTAAGGATTTCTTGACGAGCACCATAGCTCAATGCCAGCGTCAGTACAAGCCCTGTATTTTCATTCGTTTCATTTAGAACTTCTTGCAATTCTTGCTGAACATTGGTGGGCATCATATCAGTATGCCCAATTGCATTCAATCGAATATTGTTTTTCATCATCAATCCAAGTTCGTTTTTTAGCGCATTGACAAGCAACTTCATTAAGGTCTTGACTTCGTGTTTTGGGCGATTCCAGTTTTCCGCCGAAAAGGCATACAGTGTCAGGTTTTTGACGCTTAATCTTGCAGCTGCTTCTACAACTTTGCGAACTGATTTTGCGCCTTGTCGGTGACCAAATACACGTGGTTGATTGCGACGCTTTGCCCAACGACCATTTCCATCCATAATGATAGCAATGTGCTTTGGTAATGTTTTAATATCAATTGCTGTCATAAAAGACCTTCTATAAACCAGCCACGACCAAAGGAGTAAGTGAGTGAAAAACCAGTAAAGACCATCCAATCGTTACTTACATTATTTCCAAAAGCTGGCTGTTGATCAATTTCATCCACAAATGTAGGAAAACTTCCATCGAGATTGTCACTAAAGGTATAAAGTGCTTTTATTTCAAAACCCAGCACAAAACTTATACCCAAACGCGTTTTGATTCCAACTCCCATGGGAATTGCAAGCGAAAAATCATTGGCTTGATGGCTCGCAATTTGCTCGTTTGTAGCATAATACAAGTCTCTGAATTTTAAGTAGCTCAAGCCAGCAAACATATAAGGCGACCAGGTGGTTTGAAAATCGGATAGATCCATTTTAAAATAATTGACCTCCAATATGGCTGATGTGTGAGTGATTGAATTTGTAAAGTTGTAAGCACGCTCTTTTCTCAAGGGCTCTGATGACAATGAGTCTGTTTCTTTTATTGCACTTAATCCAAGTTCAAAGCGTAAGGCCAATCGCGGTGAAAAATTACTTTTGTAGAGTAGGGTGGCAGATGGGGTTTTAAATGATGGCCTAATAAAGTCTGTTTTACCAACCTCTCCAATGTAGTTTGTCCCGCCAATGAATAACCCAGCTTCACGATATTGTGCATGACTCAACATCAGGGGGGCAACTAAACATAAACAAAAGACTCTCAACACTGTGCAAAGATTACATATGCTAAACGATTCAAGATTTGCATTTATTGCTCAATTGCGTTGGTCCTTGCCCCAATGAAGTTTGTTGCGAAGGGTTTTGAAATAACTGTCATCACGGAGACGTGCCAATTGCAGCGGAAATGCTGCTTTTTGAATTCGTATTGGGTGACCTGTTGGGATGGTATGAATGCGAGAGTCTAACGACAGTAGATGTGCATCTTCACGACTGCTAACACTGAGTTCTACAACATCATCTTCTGAAATCACAAGTGGACGTGCGTTTAGATTGTGAGGTGCAATCGGAGTGAGAACCAGTGATTTACTATTTGGATCGATGATAGGTCCGCCATTGCTTAAAGAATAACCAGTTGAGCCTGTAGGCGTAGAAACAATAAAACCATCTGCCCAGTATGAGTTGAGCGATTCACCATTGATTTTGGTATGAACAGTAATCATTGAAGTTGTATTTTTTCGACTGACTCCAACTTCGTTTAGTGCTAATGGAAAAGCAATAACCTCATCCGATATACCTTGTACATCTACTGTAAGTAAGCTGCGTTTCTCAACAGTGTATTTTTGATCTAAAAATGCCTGTAATGCAACTTGGATATCATCAGCCTGTAGAGTAGCCAAAAACCCAAGACGACCTGTATTAATTCCAATCACAGGAATTTGTGTGTTACGAATCAATTCTAAACAGCGCAGGAGTGTGCCATCACCTCCGACCGAAAAAAACATATCAATGTCTTTATCCAAATCTTTGTATGAAGTGAAGGATCTTAATGAATCATTTTGAAGCGATTCAGAAATCGTTTCATGACAACTCACATTGATATTCATTTTATGTGCAGCCTTTAAAAGGTAAAAAACAGTTTGTTGGCAAGCTTCATTTTGAAGGGAGCTGTACACAGCAATTTTCATGGGCGACTACATCGAAAGGTATTTGTCTAAATATGAGGCATGCTCCTGTAATTTATCTTGCAAATCGTCTTCTATGTGTTTGCTCATAACTTCATAACCAAAACGACGAAGTGTAGGGAGAAGATGCTTGAGGTCTTGTGCATCAACAGTCAGCAGTATATCAATCCATTCCTCATGTTGACGCTCAAGACGAAGACTTGTGATTTCCACTCTACTAGCTTCTAGGAGTTGCGTGAGTTCTGTCAACAAAAAATCAACTTTACTTTTGCGAATCGAAAGTTTTGAAAGGTTTTGATAAACAGAGATTTCTTGCATAACTATAGCCAAAATAACGAAAAAAGTGGACAAACCGCTCTATTCGATGTATTTTTGCTAAAAAAAAGAAAATGACCAGCTTAAGTGTGAATGTCAATAAGATTGCCACCTTGCGAAATGCTCGTGGAGGTGATATGCCAAATCTGATTCAAACAGCCCAAGATATTGAAGGATTTGGTGCGCAAGGAATTACGATACATCCTCGTCCTGATGAGCGACACATTCGATATCAAGATGCACACGATCTTAAAAAGGCGGTAAAAACCGAACTCAATATTGAGGGAAACCCTGTTCCTAAATTTATTGAACTCGTATTGGCTGTCAAACCCGATCAAGTCACATTCGTTCCTGATGCAGAGGATGCCATCACTTCCAATGCAGGTTGGGACACCATCAGGCATCAATCATTTTTAACAGAAGTAATCCAAGAATGCAAAAGCAATGGCATCCGAACGTCTATTTTTCTCGATCCTGACCTAAAGCAACTAGATGGTGCCAAAGCAACTGGTACAGATCGCATTGAACTCTACACAGAGGCCTATGCAAGCGGATTTCCCAAAAACCCAGAAACTGCCATTGCACCTTATGTTGAAGCAGCAACACGAGCAAATGAATTCGAAATTGGCCTCAATGCTGGACATGACCTGAGTTTGGAAAACATTGCATACTTTCATCAGTATATCCCAAATCTTTTGGAAGTATCTATTGGTCATGCTCTCATTTGTGAATCCTTGTATTTTGGACTCGAAAATGTGATCAATCAATATCGAGCCAAACTCACATGAGCTTGCTTCACAGTCAAATCCTAGGAAAAGGAAAGCCTTTGTTGGTTTTGCACGGTTTTTTGGGGATGTCCGACAATTGGCGTACCATAGGCAAGTTGTGGGCAGCGCATTTTGAGGTACACCTAATCGACTTGCGAAATCATGGCAGAAGTTTTCACAGCGATGCATTTTCATATGATCACATGGCAGAGGATTTAACAGCCTATTGTCAACACCACCAACTGGCGAGTGTTGTCCTGTTAGGGCACTCGATGGGAGGTAAATTAGCAATGCACTTTGCAACCACTCATGCAGCGAAAGTTGAAAGGCTCATCATTGCTGATATTGCTCCCAAAGACTATCCACCTCACCACGATCATATTTTGGAGGGGTTGATGGATTTACACACCCACACCCCCAAATCGCGAGGGGATGCCAATCAACGACTCAGTCGTTTTGTAAGTGATGAGGGTACAAGACTGTTTTTGCTCAAAAATCTTTATCGCACTGACGATGGCTTTGCATTGCGAGTGAATGTACCAGTGTTGAAAGCTAAGTTAGGAGAAGTCATGACGTCTTCCGTTGCGAATTATGATGGGCCAACACTGTTTTTGGCAGGTGAACATTCCGATTATATTCTGCCAGATGATCATGCCCACATCACCCAGATTTTCCCCCAATCGCTTATCAAAACCATCTCTAAAGCAGGGCATTGGCTTCATGCTGAAAACCCTGTTGCCTTTGCTGCCGAGATAGCAGATTTTTTAGGAACCTGTAGGTCTTGCTAAAGGGCGAGAAAAAAAGTATTTTTGCGCTTCCATAAACAAAATGCTATGCAAGTAACGCGTAAAGACGTTGATGCCCTAAATGCTGTCATTACAATTGCTATCGATAAAGCAGAACTCACACCTAAAATTGATTCGGTTCTGACTTCCTATCGCAAACGAGCAGATATCCCTGGATTTCGCAAAGGGAATGTTCCGATGGGATTGATCAAGAAACAATATGGCGCAGCTGTGAAAGCTGATGAGACAAACAAAATGCTGCAAGAGTCATTAACCAACTACATTAGCAAAGAAAAAATTGCGCTATTGGGCAACCCCATTCCAGTCGAAAGAGATGATTTTGATTGGGGTGCCGATACCATGCTGTTCGATTTTGAATTGGGTTTGAGTCCATCATTTGAAGTCAAGCTCAAATGTCGTAAAGCAATTACTTTCTATGAAATTACTGTAGATGACGAAACCATTGATAAGCAAATTGAGCGGATGCGCAGTCAATATGGAAGTCTGCATGTGGAAGGTACTGTCGTTGACGGCGTGGAGATCACAGCACAGTTTGCTGCAGAGGATATAGATAATAAATCCACACTTTCGATTGACGATATCAAAAGCAAAGCCCAAAA
The DNA here is from genome assembly GCA_964008075.1 of uncultured Flavobacteriaceae bacterium. Classification (GTDB taxonomy): domain Bacteria; phylum Bacteroidota; class Bacteroidia; order Flavobacteriales; family Flavobacteriaceae; genus UBA724. Next base: position 13,151 of record CAXGAP010000025.1, on the reverse strand, counting down.
GAAAAAATTGATGGGTGCCAAAGTTGGCGACACAATCGAACTCAAAACCAAAGGGCTTTTTGCCGACAATCACAAATTGATGCATGTACTGGGGGTTAATCACGACAAGGCGCATGGCCTGTCGATCGCTGTTAATTGTACGATTGAAGAAATCAATCGTAGGGAACTCGCAGACATGGATCAAGAATTTTTTGACAAAGTCAAGGGGAAAGACTCTGTAAAAACAGTATCGGAACTCAAAGAAAAACTTAATGCAGATGCAGAACGTCAATTTTCAAACCAATCAGATCAAAAAATGCTAAACGATGTAACAGAATCACTGATTGACAACACAAAATTTGATTTACCTGCTACCTTTTTGAAAAAATGGATGCAAACTTCTGGTGAGAATCCCATCACTGAAGAACAAGCAGCTGAGGAGTATGACAAAGCAGAGCGCGGCATTCGATATCAATTGATCGAGGCGAAACTAAGAGAGCAATATGAATTGACAATCGATCGTGAGCAAATTGTCACCTTTGCTAAAGACATGATCAAAGATCAAATGACACAGTTTGGGCGCACAGATGTTTCCGATAAAGAGCTCAACGATATTTCAGAGCGAATCCTTGGGAATCAGGATGAGGTTAAACGTATTTCTGATCAGTTAATGAGCAAGAAAATGATTGATTTGTTTCGAGCCGAAGCCAACCTAAAGACCAAGAAAGTAAGCTATGAAGATTTTGTAAAGCAAGCTTATAAATCATAAATTGTCTATCTTTAAAACATAACAAGTACAATGGACCACGCGAAAGAGTTTAAAAAATACGCTATTCAACACCACGGAATCAATAGCTTATACTACGATCAATTGGTGAGTAGTATGACGCCATATATTATTGAAGAACGCCAAATGAATGTTGCCCAAATGGATGTTTTCTCTCGTTTAATGATGGATCGCATCATTTTTTTGGGAACAGCCATTAACGATAGTGTAGCCAACATTATTCAGGCACAATTGCTGTTTTTGGAAAGCACCGACAAAACCAAAGATATCCAAATCTATATCAACTCGCCTGGAGGAGGGGTATATGCTGGTTTGGGAATCTATGATACAATGCAGTTTATAGGCCCTGACGTGGCAACGATTTGCACTGGAATTGCTGCTTCTATGGCTGCTGTGCTTCTATGTGCTGGTGCAGATGGAAAACGATCAGGACTCACACATTCGCGCGTGATGATTCACCAACCCTTGGGTGGTGCGCAAGGTCAGGCATCGGACATTGAAATTACAGCACGTGAGATTTTAAAGCTTAAAAAAGAACTCTACGAAATTATTGCCAAGCATTCTGGCCAAAAATACGATAAGGTCTATGAAGACTCTGATCGAGATTACTGGATGAAGGCTCCCGAAGCAAAGAAATATGGAATGATAGACGAAGTCCTAGTCAGAGATTAAACCCATGGAAAACAAAGAACTTACCTGCTCTTTTTGTGGAAAAAAGAAAGACGATACAAATCTGTTAATTGCAGGTTTGGATGCGCATATTTGCGATCGCTGTATCGAGCAAGCCAATGGCATTATTGTAGAGGAATCAACACACAAAGTCGTTGAGGCCAACAAAGACGATATTTCTCTAGGTAACCCTAAGCAAATCAAACTATTTTTGGATGACTATGTGATTGGTCAGGACTATACCAAAAAGGTGATGTCTGTTGCTGTTTACAATCATTACAAACGTTTGCTTCAGTCAAAAAGCGACGTTGAAATTCAAAAGAGCAATGTACTGATGGTTGGAGAAACAGGAACAGGGAAAACACTGATCGCCAAAACGATAGCAAAAATGCTCAATGTGCCCTTGGCGATAGTCGATGCTACTGTTTTGACAGAGGCAGGTTATGTTGGAGAGGATGTGGAGAGCATTCTAACTCGACTTCTTCAGGGAGCCGACTACGACCAAAGCAAAGCTGAAAAAGGCATTGTATTTATCGACGAAATCGATAAGATTGCTCGTAAAAGCGACAACCCTTCCATCACACGTGATGTGTCGGGAGAAGGGGTACAGCAAGCATTGTTGAAGTTGTTGGAAGGGACTGTTGTCAATGTGCCACCAAAAGGAGGCAGGAAACACCCAGATCAGAAATTCATTGAAATCAATACAGAGCACATCTTGTTTGTTGCAGGTGGTGCTTTTGATGGTATTGAAAAACATATTTCCAAAAGGCTCAATATGCAGTCTGTTGGCTATAGTGCCGCCAAAGAAGGGGATCATTATGATGCATCAAACAACTTACTCTCCTATCTTGTTCCATCAGATTTAAAGGCATTTGGATTGATTCCTGAAATCATTGGGCGCTTGCCAGTGTTAACGCACATGGATTCTCTAGACGAAAAAACATTACGAGCGATCTTGACAGAACCCAAAAATGCAATTATTAAACAGTATGTTGCCCTTTTTGCTTTAGATGAAATTGATTTTAGTATTTCAGATGGAGCACTCGACTTTATTGTTGAAAAAGCAGTGGAGTATAAGTTGGGCGCACGTGGGTTGCGCTCTCTTTGTGAGGCTGTACTTACAGATGCGATGTTTGAACTTCCAGGGTCTGGCGAAAAGCAATTTCGAGTGTCCAAAACCTATGCAGTCAACAAGCTCAACAAGTCAAAACTGCAAGCACTGAAGGCGGTTTCTTAACAATTCATTTCAAGTAAAACATCAATAAACTCTCGACTGTTGGACAGGCGTGGGATTTTATTTTGCCCTCCGAGCTTGTTTCTTTCCTTTAGCCAGTCATGAAATAGATTGGCTCTGCCCACATGAATTTCAAGAGGATCAAGGGTCATGTTTTTGTAACGCTTGGCTTCATAGTCAGAATTCAACTCTTGCAATCGAGCATCAAGATCACTCATGAATTGATCAATATTTTTAGGAGGTGATTTAAATTCCACTATCCACTCGTGTTTTCCTTTGCTCTTTCCGTCCATAAATACAGGCCCTGCAGTAAAGTCAATCACTGCTGTTTGATGCGTTATGCACACATCAGCCAAAGCAGTTTCAGCATTTTCAATGACCAGTTCTTCTCCAAAAACATTGATGTGGTGCTTGGTTCGTCCTGTAATTCTAAATCGATAAGGACTTGTTGAAGTAAAGCGAATGGTGTCTCCAATTTGATAGCGCCACAAGCCTGCATTGGTACTGATCACTACTGCATAGTTTTTATCCTTTTCTACTTCTGCCAAACGAACGACTTTTTGATTTGGTAAACCATAGGTGCACATAGGTATAAATTCATAAAAAATACCATAGTCAAGCATCAACAATAGCTCATCAGAATTATTTTGATCTTGAATGCCAAAGAACCCTTCGGAAGCATTGTAGATTTCATAGTATTTAAAATCATTGGTTGGAAAAATAGATTCATATTCGTTTCGATAGGGATTAAAACTCACACCTCCGTGGAAATACACTTCAGCGTTTGGCCATAGTTCCAAAAGATTTTGCTTTCCTGTTTGTTCTTGAATTTTTTTCAAAAGTACAAGCATCCACGATGGAACTCCTGCAAGTGAAGTGACGTCTTCATTGATGCAAGCATTGATGATGGCTTTCATTTTGGTTTCCCATTCCTCCATCATTGAGACCTTATGGCTGGGTGTGCTCACAATTTCTGCCCAAAGGGGTAAATTCTCGATAATAATTGCAGATAAGTCCCCGAAGTAGGTATTGTTTTCTTCATAAAGAGACTTACTACCACCAAGTCGTAATGCTTTTCCTTGAAAGAGTTGGGAGTCGGAGTTGTTGTTGAAATACAAACTCAACATGTCTTTTCCAGCCTTAAAATGACATTCGTTTAGGGCTTCATTGGAAACAGGGATAAACTTGCTTTTCGCATTGGTCGTACCACTCGATTTGGCAAACCATTTGATCGATGTTGGCCAAAACAGGTTTTGCTCTCCTTTGCGTGTCCGAGCGATGATTTCTGCCAAATCCTCATAGGTTGAAATGGGCACTTGATCTGCAAATCGCTCATAGGATTTGATAGATGAAAACCCATATTCTTTTCCAAACCAAGTGTTTTTAGCTTGATCGATAAGTTTGGTTAATAATTCGCTTTGTACTTCGTTGGGGTATTTAAGAAATAACTCAATTTGATGTACCCTCTTTTTGAGAAACCACGACAATACAGAATGAAGCAAAGGGATGGGCATAAATGGAGTATATTTATGACAAAAATAACGAAAAAAGGATGATGTTAGAAGGCCCTTTTCGAAAGATGAGAACACAGATCAATGATCCAATTGATTACTACATGACGTTTCCATCGGTTTTTGTTCGTGTCAATGATCTTATCGGAAAATCACTTTCCTTTATCCATACAGGATTTTCTTGTATGAGTTGTGGGATCGATCAACCCATTTTCAGACAAGGTTTTTGCAAGTCCTGTTTTTTTGAGACACCTAGTGCTGGTGATTGGATCATGCGTCCAGAACTCAGTCAGGCGCACCTGGACATTGAGGAGCGTGATTTGGCCTATGAAAAAAAAGTGCAATTACAACCTCACATCGTATATCTGGCTGTATCGAGTGGTTTAAAGGTGGGGGTTACGCGAAAAACACAAGTTCCTACTCGTTGGATTGATCAAGGTGCTCATCAAACTATTCCGATTGTGGAGGTGCCAAATCGTTACTTGGCGGGTATTACAGAAGTTGCTCTCAAGTCTCAATACAATGACAAAACCAACTGGCGACAAATGTTAACGCAAAAACCAGAACCCCTTGATCTTGAAGCGGAAAGAAAACGGGCCTTGTCATACCTTCCAAACGAAGTCAAGGACTATGCCAGTAGTGTATTACATGAGAAAACAATGTCGCTGCATTTCCCACTGCAAACTCCACCCACAGCAGTAAAAAGCATAAACCTGACAAAACTGAAACAATTTTCAGCTACTTTGGAAGGAGTGAAGGGTCAATATCTTATTTTTTCAGATCAACATGTGATGAATGTACGTGGGCATGAGGGTGTTTGTGTATCCCTGACAGTGACTTAGTCCAAGGCTTTGTAGGTATATTTTTGAAAGGGGAAAGCAATGTTATCTCCACCAGGCATTTGCTGGGTAAGGGTGATACCAATTGCCTTTTTTTCTGGATCAATAAAAAAATGGGTGCTAAAATAGCCACTCCATTGTAGTTGCCCAACCCCACCTGGACGATCTATTTTATTGGGATTCAAAATAACGGAAAACCCAAATCCAAAGCAAGCCCCTGGCTCATTGTATAGATTTTGTGTGTGATTTTTCCTTATATTTTTGACAGTCTCAGCTTTAAGAATTCGTGTTCCCTTCCAAGACCCATTGTGGAGGATCATCAGACAAAATTTGGCATAATCATCAGCTGTAGAAAAGAGACCATGCGTTCCTCCAAAAACAGTATTACCAGATGTTGGAACTTGATGTTTGTGACGCATGATTTTATTGTTTTCATCGCGACTGTGAAGCTTCATCACCCTTTGTGATTGCAGCGCATTAAGGTTATAGCCAGTGTCATGCATTTTGAGAGGATCAAAGATATTTTTTGACAGGAAATTGGGAATAGATTCTTTGGTTACTCTTTCGAGGATGAGCGCCAACACATCTGCGCCAGCACTGTAGTACCACTTTGTCCCTGGATGAGCTACGAGAGGAAAAGATAGTAAAGTCAACACCCTGTCTTCAACTGTATTGTGAAGTCGATAGTTTAAGGTTTCGTCGTATAAGGCTTCGAATAATTGTTGATCGAGCTTCGAATCTCTCAATCCATGAGACAATCCTGAGGTATGGGTAAGCAAGTCGCGTATTGTGATGGATCGATTGATTTTTTGTGTAGGACTGTCCAATCCTAGATTTGGATCAACAGCCACACGCAAGTGCTTTGCCTCAGGAATATAGATTTCGATAGGGTCATATAGGTTGATAACACCACGCTCAACGAGCTGCATTATGGCAACACTCATGATGGGTTTAGTCATCGATTGAATGTAGAAGATACTATTGGGTTCTAATGCTTTTTCAGTAGAAACATCTTGATATCCTTGTGCTTGATGCCAAACCACACGATCGTTGACAATTAGTAGAGACTCAACTCCAGCAAGTGATTTATTTGAAATAGAATTTTGGTAATGAGCATACAGTGAGTCTAATGCTCCTTGATTTAGGTCTTGGCTGTGGCCAACCAATGTAATGGTGAGCCAAAGGACAGTTTGAATTAATATTGATTGGGATTTATAATTTGATTTCTTCATTGATGTCTAGTTTAAAATAGGAACGTATCCAATTGACACTCAGATATAGCAGCGGGGTATCGATCAATGCTACGAGAATTTTAAACACAACACCAGAAATGAGTAGGCCTAAAAAAGCGTTCCAGGGCAATACGCCAAAGACACACAACAGTCCAACAACTGTAAATGTATCGATAAATTGAGAGGCAAAAGTAGAGAAATTATTTCGAAGCCATAAGTGTTTTCCTTTGGTCAAATTTTTCCAAAAATGATAGATACGGATATCGATAAACTGTGCAAAAAGATAAGCCATCATCGAAGCCAATACAGCGATGGGTGACAGTGCAAATACTTTTGTAAATGTTGCATCATTTATAGGTGAATTTGGGAGCGCAGGTACCACCCCAGCAATGAGTAGGATTCCGATCGAAAAAAATGAAGCAAAGATACCGGCAATCACAACCCTGTTTGCAGCTTTTCTGCCAAAAATTTCAGAGATCAAATCAGTAACCAAAAAGGTGATTGGGTAGGGGAGAATGCCAACAGAAAGCTCAAACAATGAGTTGCCAAAGATTTCCCAATCAAAAGGATACCAATAGAAAAACTTTTGAAAAATCAGGTTTGAAACCACCAACGAAGTGATGAACAACGCAGCTAGATATAAATAGAGTTTCTGTGCAGCAGCATGCCTTGATCTATCCATTAGCGAATGTTGAGTTCAAAAGGAATCCGCGCTTGGATGTGATCCATATGTGTTGTTTGTTTTGAAAATAATGATTGATAGTACTCAAGGGATTTTCCGATTGCAGTTTGTCCAAAAGGGCTTGGCTGAAGAGATTCTAGAAAGGATTCAAAATCGTCACTGAATTTGGGGTAATTGGTTGTTTTGTATGCATCTGTTTCAGCCAACTTGGCGGCATATGCAACAGCATCTTCAAGACCCCCTAACGAGTCGACCAAGCCAATGTTGTGAGCGTCTGTACCACTCCAAACGCGACCTTGTGCAATTTTGTCAACGTCTGCTACACTCATTTCCCTTCCATCTGAAACACGCTCCAAAAAAGTGGAATACACTCGCTTGATTTGTTGTTTGATTTCTTTTCTTGCCGAAGGTGTAAGAGACTTCATTGGGCTGTAGAGCAATGCATTTGGGTGTGTCGTAACTTGTGATGTACGTACACCCCAGTCTTCAGCCAAATCCTCAACTAGAGGGAGTACACCAAATACCCCAATCGATCCTGTGATTGTTGTGGGCTCAGCAAAGATATAATCGGCACCAGCAGCAATATAATATCCACCAGACGCAGCAACATCACCCATCGAAATTACAACAGGTTTTTCTTGTTGTAAATTTTCAATTTCTTGATAGATGAGTTCTGATGCAAGAGAGCTGCCACCTGGAGAATTGATGCGAATGACAACAGCTTTGGTGCGATCGTGTTTCTTTATTTTTTTTAAGGTCCTAATCAATAACTCTTGCCCAATTTGGAACTCACCACCTTCTCCATAAATGATTTCACCTTGCGCATAAACAACTGCAATTCGATCTTTTCCTTCACCCAACTGAGTGCTAACAGTTTGTTGATAATCTTCGATGTCTATCGTGTGGAGTTTATCTTCCTCTTCGAGTTCCATTTTCGCTCTCAACAATTCTGTGTATTCGTTGCGAAGTAGTGCATTGTCAACCACCCCGAGCTCCACTGCATTTGCAGATACCAAGGCATCTAAGCTTGAAGCAATTTCATTGATTTTTTTTGGAGTCAGTGCTGTGCGCTCATCAATTTTAACGACCATTTCAGCCCAGAAACCATCCAAAAGAGATTTGATTTGCTTGCGATTTTCATCACTCATTTCGTTTTGTAAAAAAGGCTCAACTGCACTTTTATAAGCACCATTTCGTATCACCTGCATTTCGATGCCTGTGATGTCTTGAAACTCTTTGAGATAAAGAACTTCAGACGCAAGTCCAGCAAGCTCAACTCCCCCTTCTGGATGCACAAAAACAGAATCTGCGACAGAAGCCAAATAATAATCCTTTTGGGTAAAAAAGTCATGATAGGCATAAATAAATTTGCCAGACTTTTTAAAGTCTGTTAGTGCATCGCGAATGGCTTGGGTTTGCGACATGCCAGATTGTAAAAAAGTATGCTCGATACTAATCCCCTCGATGCGATCATCGTCTTTCGCTGAGCGAATGGACGCCAAAATCTTATCCAAACCAACTGCTTCTGCGTCGATATCAAAAGCTGCTTCAAATTCAAATTGTTTTGGACTGCGATCAGTTACTGGTTTTTGTAGGCTGATGGTTAAAAGAGAATTTTCTTTTACACTGACTTCCTCAGCTGTGTCAATTGACGAAGCAATACCAGCTAGTAGAATAAATAAAAAGACAAATGAAAGGACAATCGCAATGAATGTACCTAGTACAGAGGCGAATAGATTTTTTAAAAATTGCATAAAAGAGTTATTTGTACAAATATAAGATCATTATGTTTTCTTTTACGATTTTTGTGTTGTGGAAATGCAAAAGATATATATCGCACTAGGAAGCAACATGGGCGATCGCCTTGCCAATCTACAACAAGCTGTTGACCGGATTGATGATGAGATTGGCAGAGTTCTTCATTGCGCATCAGTTTATGAAGTGCCTGCTGTGGGCTTTTCGGGGGCTGATTTCTTAAACACTTGCTTGGTGGCATCGTCACCAAAAATACCCAGTTTGATTTTGGAAAATCTTCAAGCGATCGAAAGCGCATTGGGTCGCGAGCAGGCTTCAGATGGCCTCTACCACGATCGACCTATTGACCTTGACTTGGTCATGGTTGATAATCAGGTCATAAACACAAGTACATTGACTGTGCCACACCCTCGATTACATGAGCGAAGATTTGTACTGCAGCCTCTTTTTGAGATTGCTCCCGAAAAAGGAGTGCCAAATCATAATCAAACTATTGCACAGTTGTTTAAGAATTGTGATGATCCTACCGAACTGTCTCTTTTGGGAGATGCGATAGAGCGACCAGCCATTCATTTTTTACGTCAATTCAACCGCATTTGTGTGGAGGGAACCATTGGTTGTGGGAAAACAAGTTTGGCAAAGCGAATAGCTGAGGATATTCATGCAAAACTCTTCTTAGAGCGATTTGCCGAAAACCCCTTTTTACCCAAATTTTACGATAATGCCGAGCGCTATGCATTTCCCTTAGAAATGTCGTTTTTAGCAGATCGATTTAAACAGCAACACGAACTTTCAGAGCAGCCCAATTTATTTGATCAAGGGGTTGTGTCGGATTATGAAGTACACAAGTCACTGATTTTTGCTCAGTTTACGCTACAACCTGATGAGTTTTCACTCTATCGAACGATATTTTACAATATGATGAGCGACATACAAAAACCAGATTTGTATATCCTACTCAAGCAAACAACGCCTAGATTATTGTCAAACATCAAAAATAGAGCACGTAGTTATGAGCGTTCCATTGATGCTGATTATTTGAACAAAGTGCGTCAGGGTTATCAAGACTTTAAGCGTTCACATCCAGATTGGAACATCGTAGAAATAGATTTGAGTGAACTCGATTTTGTGTCAAACGATAGGGATTATCATTTGATTATCGGTCGACTTAAGACTGCTTTGACAGCGAACTAAACAACTCCCAAACAACCAGTCCAACACTCACTGAAACATTGAGGGAATGCTTGGTTCCCTCTTGTGGGATTTCTAGCACTTCATTGGCAGCACTGACAATCTCTTGTGAAACTCCCTTTACCTCATGTCCAAATACCAAAGCATAGGTTGTGTTGGGTTTGGGTGTGAAGTCCGACAAGCTCGTGGAGCCTTCTGCTTGCTCGATTGCCAAAACAACAACCCCTTTTGTTTTGAGCCGATCAACAGCATCAGAGGTGTTTTTGGAGTATTGCCATTGCACACTTTCAGTAGCACCCAAAGCAGTTTTACGAATCTCTTTGTGAGGAGGGGTAGCTGTGATTCCACAGAGGATGATTTCTTGTATTCGAAAAGCGTCAGCAGTGCGAAAAATCGAACCCACATTATGGGTGCTTCTTACATTGTCCAATAATAAGATTAAAGGCGTTTTTTTGGCGTTTTTAAATTCATCCACATCCAATCGATTGAGTTCTGCATTTTTGAGTTTGCGCATGATTCAAAAATACAACTTGATTGGCAAACCATTTTCCAAAGCAAATAGGTATTTTAGCAAGACAACTCAGAACATTTGACAGCAAAACCATCATCTAAGGAAACGCCATTGATGAAGCAGTACAATGAGATTAAGGTGAAATACCCAGACGCTCTATTGTTGTTTCGGGTAGGTGATTTTTACGAGACTTTTGGGTATGATGCTGTTCGCGCTGCAGATATTTTGGGGATTGTGCTCACCAAACGAGGGGCTGGTAGTGCAAGCGAAACAGAATTGGCTGGTTTTCCACATCATGCATTAGAAACCTATCTACCAAAATTGGTTCGGGCAGGAGAGAGAGTAGCGATTTGCGATCAGTTGGAAGACCCAAAAGCAACAAAAAAATTGGTCAAAAGAGGGGTAACTGAACTCATCACCCCTGGTGTTACTTTGACTGATGGGGTTCTGGATGAAAAGTCAAACAACTTTGTAGCAGCTTTGCACATCGATAATCAAATACATGGATTGTCTTTTCTTGATATTTCAACAGGTGAGTTCCAACTCACACAAGGAAGTCAAACGGAAATATCGATTCTGATTCAGCAGTTGGCTGTCAAAGAAGTATTGGTTGCCAAACCAATGAAAAAGCAAATTGTAGAGAGTTATGGTGCTGGATTTCCAGCATATTATCTTGAGGATTGGGTGTTTCAAGAAAATTATGCAACAGAACGTTTGCAGGGTCAATTTGGCGTTGCATCACTTAAGGGTTTTGGGATTACTGATCTCCATGCTGGTATCATTGCTGCAGGGGTGATTTTGTATTACCTTAACGAAACTGAACATGCGCAGTTGGATCACATCACACACATTCATCGCCTCGATCGCGAGGTGCAAATGTGGATGGACCCATTCACAATTCGGAATTTGGAACTGATTTATCCCAACGCACCACAGGCAACCACTCTTTTGCAGGTGATGGATCATACAAAAACACCTATGGGTGGAAGAATGCTTAAGCGATGGTTGGTTGCTCCACTAACCGATTTGAAAGCCATTGAAAAGAGATTGTGTGTTGTGACGGATTTTTACCAACACATAAATCGAAAACAGCGCATGCAAGAACTGCTTCGGTCTGTCGGAGATTTGGAGCGTTTGATGGCAAAAGTAGCCACAGGCAGAATTGGCCCTCGAGCGATCAATCAACTCAAAAACACCTTGCTGCTCATTCCAAAAGTAACAGAAATCACCTCACAAAGCGACCAAGAAGCATTGCGCGTTTTAGGAGAAGGATTGGATTCTTGTGATGCTTGTTGTCAATGGATTACAGACCGACTGTCTGAAGACGCCCCTACCCAATTGGGAAAAGGTGACACCATCGCCTCAGGATATTCTGCTGAGTTAGACGACTATCGCTCGATTGCTCGTGATGGAAAAAAAGTTCTGGATGAGATGTTGGAAAGAGAGACTGAAAAAACAGGTATCAGTTCTCTCAAAATATCATTCAACAATGTTTTTGGCTATTATATCGAGGTGCGAAACACGCATAAAGACAAAGTGCCAGAAACATGGATTCGAAAGCAGACACTGGTCAATGCTGAGCGATATATAACAGAAGAGCTCAAGGCCTATGAAACAAAAATCATAGGTGCAGAAGACCAGATTGCTCAACTCGAACAGCATTTGTTTCATGAGCTTGTGAATGGATTGATACCTTATATTGAAACCATTCAAAACAACGCACGCATACTAGCTGAGCTTGACTGTTTGTGTGGGTTTGCGAGTTTGGCAAAGGCAAGAAACTATCATTACCCAAGCTTGAAGGATGGTGACTCATTGACAATTGTGCAAGGGCGTCATCCAGTGATTGAATATCAAATGCCCCCAGAAGAATCGTATATCCCCAACGACCTGGAGCTAAACAAAAACAATCAGCAGATTATTATGATTACAGGTCCAAATATGTCAGGAAAATCGGCAGTGCTACGACAAACGGCACTTATCGTACTCATGGCTCAAGTAGGGAGCTACATTCCTGCAGATAGGGCTGAAATTGGAATTGTTGACAAGCTGTTTACTCGTGTAGGTGCAAGTGATAATATCTCTTTGGGGGAGTCCACTTTTATGGTTGAAATGAACGAAACAGCTGCAATTGTTAACAATCTGTCTGCACGTAGTTTGGTTCTGCTCGATGAGATTGGGCGTGGCACGAGCACCTATGATGGGATATCAATTGCCTGGGCGATTGCCACCTATTTGCACGAACATCCTCATCAGCCCAAGACCTTATTTGCAACGCACTATCATGAGCTCAATGAAATGACAGAGCAATATGAACGAATACAGAACTATACTGTTTCTGTAAAAGAGCTAAAGGATGATGTGCTGTTTTTACGTAAATTAATACCTGGCGGTAGTGCTCATAGCTTTGGTATTCATGTGGCTAAGATGGCAGGTATGCCTCAATTTATCTTGCAGCAATCCAAACAACTTTTAGAAAATTTAGAAGCAAGTCGTGGTACAAAAAAGACAAAAAAAGATGAAGAAGTGCAATTGAACTTTTTTCAAATGGATGATCCACTGCTTGAAGAAATTCGGGATCAATTAATTGATTTGGATATTGATCATTTGACCCCTGTGGATGCTTTGATGCAGCTAAACAGTTTGCGCAAGAAGTTGGGGAAGAAAAAGGGCTTGTAGTTTTTGGGAAAATTCTCTTACATTTGTGTTCCAATTGCGAAAGTAGCTCAGGGGTAGAGCATCACCTTGCCAAGGTGAGGGT
>CAXGAP010000024.1:0-19017 GCA_964008075.1 uncultured Flavobacteriaceae bacterium | reverse complement strand
TAAACTTAAATGTTCTCACTTCATCTGAAAAATCCAATCGGCGGGATTTTTGGGGGTGGTGTTGGAAAAGACGCTGAACTGTAAGGAGGTGCGTTGGGTCGTGGGGTTGGTAAAAATAGTACCTATCTCTTGCTTGGAAACGACCTTATCGCCCTTTTGCACAGAAACTGATGCTAAGTTTTTATAAGCCGTCACATAGTTCCCGTGTTGGATCAACACAATAGGATTACTACCCTGAAATTGGACGATATTCAACACTGTTCCTTCAAACACTGTGCGTGCTTTTGTTCCAGGGCTTGTGGCTATGGTCACTCCATTGCTTTTGATGGTCGTGGTGCGTACAACCGCATGTCGTTGGGTGCCAAATTTTTGAATCACCACTCCTTTTCTAACAGGCCAAGGCAACCTACCTTTGTTGGCAGTAAAATTTGCTGCCAAAGCTTTGGCCTCTGGCGTGAGCGCAAAGCTTACATTGGTTGTTCCTGCTTTTTTATTCGAAGCTGCAATCGCCTCACGAATCAAGCGATCGATTTCTCTTTCGATCTTTGCTGTTTGACGCTGTTTCTTTTTTATCTGTGCTGCGTATTTGCGCTCGTTTGAACGTAGGTTTTGAAGCACCTTTTGCTGTTTCTTTCGATCTTGTTCAAACTGTTCTTGCGCTTTGCGATTGTCTAACAACAATTCATCTTTCACTGCTTTTTGAGATACTAAGGTCTCATTTAGTTGACGCAGTGTTTCTGTTTTTTTAGCAATGTTTTCACCTTGTTGTCTGCGATAAGCCGCATATTGGTTCATATAACGAACACGTTTGATGGCCTGCCAAAAATTTTCAGACGAAAACAAAAACATCAATCGATTTTGCTGTGAGGAATTTTTGCGAGACTTCACAATCATAGATGCATAGTCCTCTTTCAAAATCGTAAGCTCTTTATCTAAGGAAGAAATATCAGCTTGGTTTTTATTAATCTGACTGGTAAGCGAATTGATTTGGCGATTGGTCAGTCGAATCAATTCTCGTAGGCGATCAATCTTCAAAAACAAATCTTCGAGCGATTCTAAGGCATCGGCTTTTTGATTTTTATTTTTTTGAAGCATTCCATTGATTTGTACAATTTCTTGCTGGAGTTGTTTTCGTTGCGCCTCCAAGCGAGCGCGCGCATCTTGTCCATAGATTTCCCCATAAACCAACCCCAAAAATAGCAACAACAATAGTTTTTTCATATGCGTGTATAAGATTTTGGAATGGAAAATGGTGTACGAACGCTGGAGTTGACTTCTGCTTTTCTAAATTCAAACTCGAACAGAGCTGTTTCACCCTTGCTTTGTCCTTCATAACGAATCTTCATCGGAATCCACTGACCTGACATTTGTTGATAGTCGCTGTAGTGAATCAACAGTCGTTTTTGGCCAATGGTTAGGAGTTGTTGGGTCATCATAAACTGCTGGTTGTAGGTGTTGCACAATCGCAAGTTGCCTTGGCGAGATTTGAGTATATATCCATCATTAATGACTTCGAACCGAACCCTACGTTTTGGGGTTTCAAACAAAGAAACACCTCGCAAACTGTTTTCAATTTGAGCATAGTTCAGCGAAAAACCTAAGGCATCTTCAATTGCTGAAAAGTCTCCTTCAAAAAAAGTTTTTCCGATTTGTTCGTAAAAAGAAATCCCTGTCTTATCGATTTTCGCTCGCCCAACAGGAACAATCATCGCTGCGTTGACCCAAATCAATTCATTTGCACGAATTCGAATGCTGGTCGAGATTCGCTGGCTGACATCTCCTTGAAGTGCTGTGACCGATCCACGCATATCAATGGTGTTCCAAGAGGGTTGGGATGTTTGAATCTGCTCGATCAGGTCTTTGGCGTTTGTGACTTTTATATCATTTATTGGTTTTGGTCGCAAAACGCTACAACTGTTGACTGTCAATGCAATCATCCCCAAAAACAAAACACTGCGCATCACTCTATTTTAGTTCAGAAAAGTCCCCAAGACTGATGAAAGAAAAGCTGCCATTGAATTTGACATGATTACCCAACATCGCTTCTTTACATTTGACACCCATCAATTCACAATGAGATTGAATTATGCTGTTTTCAATTGTGCTGTTTTCAATCCGAGTTTGTGGCCCAATCGACACAAAGGGCCCAATCTTACTGTTGTGGATTTCAACTCCATCAGCGATGTAACAAGGAGGGATAATCGTGCTGTTTTTAGTGCCATAATTTCCTGCCAATTGTTCCCCTTCCTTTTCAAGAATCTGCAGCATTCGTCTATTGGTTTCTATGGTGATTGATGGGTTTCCACAGTCCATCCATTCTGAAACTTCTGCAGTGGTAAATTGTTTGCCTTTATCCATCATTCGCAAAATACCATCGTTGATTTGATACTCCCCACCACGTGTTAGGTTTTCATCCATCACAGCAGTGAGTTCGTTTTTTAAATCTTTAGCTTCTTTGAAGTAGTAGATTCCAATCACAGCCAAATTAGACATATGGTCTGTTGGTTTTTCGACAAGCCCTTTGATATCCCCTTCGTCATTGATTTCAACAACTCCATAGGCTTCAGGGTTATTAACTTTTTTGACCCAAATGATAGCATCTGCATTGTTGTCCAACTCAAAATCGGCACGAAGAAGGGTGTCTGCATAAGCAACAACAGTCGGGCCGTTGAGCAGTGGCTCTGCACACATGATAGCGTGACCTGTTCCCAATGCTTCAAGCTGACGGAAGATATGTGCTTTTGCTCCTAAGCTTTTTGCCAGTTTTTGGAGCTCATCAACCACTTCATCCCCAAAAAAGACAGGGTCTCCCAAAACAAAACCAATGTTGTTGACTGGTTGATTGATAAGCTTGACTATATCGCTTACTAATCGACTGACGATAGGCATTCCTGCCACAGCGAGCATGGGTTTTGGGGTGGTGAGTGTGTGTGGTCGTAAGCGAGAACCGCGTCCGGCCATGGGTACGATGATGTTCATATTTTTATTTTATTCCTGTGCTTCCAAACCCTCTTGCTCCTCGATTGGAATCGCTGAGTGAGTCTGTTTTTTTCCAGTTAATTGTTTCATGTTTTGCAATGACCAACTGTGCAATGCGATCGCCATTATTAATGGTAAAGGATTCGTTAGATAAATTAATTAGTATCACTCCTATTTCACCTCGGTAGTCTGCATCAATCGTACCAGGGGCATTGAGTACAGTGATTCCACTTTTGATTGCCAAACCACTGCGTGGTCGCACTTGCGCCTCCACACCTGTTGGGAGTTCGATAAACAATCCTGTTTTGACAATCGTTCGTTCAAAAGGCTCTAAAACGATTGCGCTGTCGAGTTGTGCGCGTAGATCCATCCCTGCCGAAGCATTGCTTTCATAGGATGGCAGCGCGTGGTCAGATTGACTTACGATTTGAATTGTCATTTGTGATCCATTATTTTCATTCATTTTTCTACAAAATAAGACCTAGGAACAAAAATACAAAAAGCATTAAGTAGGAAGTTGCGTAAGCTAGAAATAATGGTGGCAACGCGATTGGTGAATGTTTCTCTGATAAACTGTCTCGCATTGAACAAGCAGTGGAATTTCTTTCTAAAATACGTTGAATCGATTTCTTTGCCAAACTACATATACAGTAGCGTTGATTTTATGTTTGGTTTTTTATGAATATATCGCTGGGGCTTGTTCTTATATCGATAATAAATCATCACTTGGTCTTTTGGAGACTTCGGAATTTGATTTCCATATTCCTTTACTGGGTTGGCATCTAAAATCAATTCATTTTGATGCTGTCTTTTTTCACTAATACTGGCAGAATAAACTGCCTCTTTTGACGATGAATCCTCTGTTTTCCAAATTCCTGAAGCATTGACATATAAGACGCTATCTAGCGTTGCAAAGGGTTTCGCCAAGATGAGTTTCAGTATATATCCTTTTCCACTTTCTTTTCTACCCGCAACCCATGGGGTAATCGTTAGGTCAATGATCTCAAAGGGTGGCTTTTCGACTTTTGTGTCTTCCACAACTCTGGATATTGTCGTGCGAGGAGCTGTACTACAGCTTGTGAAGAAACTGAAAATAACGTATAAAAAAAGTGGTTTCATGCCTTTGCAAGTTATAAAATACTCAACAGAACAAGGGAATTAACCATTCAGTGCTTCAGCACCCCCAACGATTTCGAGAATTTCGTTGGTAATGGCTGCTTGACGCGCTTTGTTGTAGGTGAGTTTGAGTTGGTCTCTTAACTCCGTGGCATTGTCAGTGGCCTTATGCATGGCAGTCATTCGAGCGCCGTGCTCACTTGCAAAAGAATCTCTCAGTGCCTTAAACAGTTGGGTTTTTAGGGCCTTAGGAATCAGTGTGCTAACTATCAATTCTTGGGCTGGCTCGTAGATATAATCAGAAGTTAAAGCTGTCTCCGCTTCGGCAGGAACAATTGGCAAAAACTGTTCGGTCGTAACAAGTTGGGTCGCTGCGTTTTTAAAACGATTATAAATCAAATCAATTCGATCATAATCCCCATTGGCATAGTGTTCCATTAGCTGATCGGCAACTGCAGCCACATTGGCAAAGGTCAAATCGTCAAACACTTCACCACGATTATCAGCAACAGAAAATTCTTTGCTTAGGATATCGTTTCCTTTCTTTCCAATGGTGAACACATCCACTTCTTTGCCAGCATAATTGTTATCACGCTGTGCAACCACCTCTTTAATGATGCTAGAATTAAACCCTCCACAGAGTCCACGATTGGAGGTGATCGCAACCAAAAGCACTTTTTCAACAGATCGTTCGGAGGCAAACACACTTCCCGATGCATCTTCAATAGAACAACTGAGATTTTGCAAAAGCTCTGTCAGGGTATCGGCATAAGGTCGCATGGCTGTGATTGCGTCTTGTGCTTTTTTGAGCTTCGCTGCAGATACCATTTTCATGGCACTCGTGATCTGCATGGTCGAAGAGACCGATGCGATACGACTGCGAATTTCCTTGAGGTTTGCCATGCTTTACCCTATCAATTTAAGATTTATAATTGGCTGCCACATCCAATGCGACTTTGGACAAGGTGTCGATGACCTTGTCTGTGAGTCTGCCTGCCTTAAGATCGTCGAGTACCTTGCGATGCTTAGCATTGAGCAACTCGAGATATGCACGCTCAAATTCTTTTACTTTTTCAACAGGGACCCCACGCAATAAGTTTTTAGACCCTGCATAAATAATCGCTACCTGGTCTTCAACAGTGAAAGGGTCGTTTTGGGCTTGCTTTAAAATTTCAACGTTTCGCTTTCCTTTCTCAATCACATTGAGTGTTGCTGCATCGAGGTCAGAGCCAAACTTGGCAAAGGCTTCAAGTTCGCGGAACTGTGCTTGATCGAGTTTGAGTGTTCCCGCAACCTTTTTCATCGATTTGATCTGTGCAGATCCTCCGACTCGAGATACTGAAATCCCCACATTAATCGCTGGGCGAACACCGGAATTAAATAAGTCCGACTCTAAGAAAATCTGTCCATCTGTAATCGAGATAACGTTTGTTGGAATATAAGCAGAAACATCCCCTGCTTGGGTTTCGATGATTGGCAAAGCAGTCAATGAACCTCCTCCTTTGACCACTGGTTTGAGCGACTCAGGAAGGTCATTCATACCTTTGGCAATATCATCATCGTTGATGACTTTTGCTGCGCGCTCAAGCAATCTAGAGTGTAAATAGAATACATCTCCAGGATAAGCCTCTCGTCCAGGTGGGCGACGCAACAAAAGTGATACCTCTCGGTAGGCAACTGCTTGCTTGGACAAATCATCATAAATGATCAGCGCTGGGCGACCAGTATCTCTAAAATATTCTCCGATTGCAGCCCCTGCGAAAGGTGCATATACCTGCATTGGTGCTGGATCTGATGCGTTGGCAGCAACAATGGTGGTGTAGGCCAATGCTCCTTTGTCTTCCAACACCTTGGCGATAGCTGCAACAGTCGATGCCTTTTGACCAACTGCTACATAAATGCAGTACACAGGCTCGCCGGCATCATAAAATTCTTTTTGATTGAGGATCGTGTCAATACAAACTGTTGTCTTTCCAGTTTGGCGATCGCCAATCACCAACTCACGTTGTCCTCGCCCAATGGGAATCATCGCGTCGATCGACTTGATTCCAGTTTGAAGAGGCTCGTTTACCGGCTGACGGAAAATTACACCTGGTGCTTTACGCTCAAGTGGCATCTCATAGAGGTCGCCAGTGAGGGCTCCTTTTCCATCAATTGGATTTCCAAGGGCATCGACAACACGTCCAACAACACCCTCTCCTACATTAATGGAGGCGATGCGTTTCGTGCGTTTTACAGTATCTCCTTCTTTCACCCCTTTCGAAGGGCCTAAAAGTACGACTCCAACATTGTCCTCTTCAAGGTTTAGAACGATTCCTTCCAATCCTGAGTCAAAAGAAACTAACTCTCCATATTGTGCATTGGACAAGCCATACACCCGAGCAATTCCGTCTCCGACTTGAAGTACACTTCCGACTTCATCCAGCGAAACGCCAGTGTCAAACCCAGTTAATTGTTGTTTTATGATTGCGGATACTTCCGCTGCTTTTACATCTGCCATAGTCTTATGCTAATGCTTTTGGATTACTTAACTTATGTTCTAAGGATTGAAGCTGATTGGCAACACTTGCATCAAATTGCTGGTCGCCCAAACGCAATATAAATCCTCCGATTATGTCCTTGTCAACTGTACTGACCAACTCAACTTTTTTGTCAGTAAGTGTTTTGATTTTTTCCATCACTGCCTTTTCAAGCTCGGGCGTCAGCGTTGTGGCTGTTGTCACATTGGCCTCTTGTTTGCCGAGGAGGTCTTGATAGAGTTGTTTGTATTTAACAGCAATTCCATCCAAATGGTTGGCACGATTATTTTCGGCAACCAAAGCTAAAAACGTTTTGACAACAGGTGATACTTTCTCAAATACCGATTGCAATGTATTACCTTTTAGCTCAGCACTGATCACTGGGCTAGATAACACTGCCTTTAACTCTTGGCTATTATCTATAGTGGTGAAAATCGACTCCATATCCTGCGCAACTTGATCAACTCCTTTTTGTTCTTGTGCAGTTGCAAGTAGTGCTTTGGCATAACGAATAGCGACTCTCGTTCCTTTCATGAATTAAATATTTACGTCTTTGAGTAATTTTTTAACCAGTTGGCTTTGTTTTTTGTCATCTGCTAAAGTCTCTTTTATTACTTTTTCAGCGATTTCAATTGAGAGTGATGCAACTTGTTGCTTGAGTTCTGCCACAACCGCTTTCTTTTCGCTTTCAATTGCTGCTTGTGCTTGCGTCATGATTTGAGCTGCTTGTGTTTTGGCTTCATCTTTTGCGTCGTCGATCATTTTTTGTTTGATCTCTCTTGCTTCCTTTAGAAGACCGTCCCGCTCTGCGCGGGCTTCTTTGAGAATGCGCTCATTGTCTGCTTGCAAATTTTGCATTTCTGCGCGAGCATCCTCTGCCGATTGAAGTGCACTTCGAATCCCTTCTTCACGGTTATTGATCGCGCTTAGAATCGGATTCCAAGCAAACTTGCGCAACAAAAGAAGAAGGCCAACGACAATAAATGTCTGCCAAATAAATAGTCCAAACGAGAATTCTCCCAATAGCTTTTCCATATCTTTACATTTATTCTGCAGTGGGTGGTATGCTTACACAACCCACTGCTATTGATGTGTTGGCTTAAACTGCAAACAATGCTGCAAAACCGATTCCCTCGATAAGGGCAGCTGCAATCAACATTGCAGTTTGAATCTTTCCATAGGCTTCTGGCTGACGAGCGATCGCTTCCATAGCAGAACCGCCAATGCGGCCGATTCCCATTCCTACTCCGATTACTACTAGTCCTGCGCCTACAATTGCTGGAATTTCCATAATGATTATTGTTTTAGATATTAAAAATGTTAATGTACTTCTTCATGTTCTTCCACTGCAAACCCAAAATACAATGCGGATAGCATGGTGAAAATATACGCTTGTAATAAGGCAACCAAAACCTCGATAATCGAAATTGCAAATGCCAATACAAATGATAAACTACTCCCGAGCCAATTGTTGAAGATAAACATCAGACCTATGAGACTCATTAATACGATATGACCCGCTTGGATGTTTGCATACAAGCGGATAAGCAATGAAAACGGTTTGATAATAACCCCTAATAATTCAATGGGTGCTAATACAATTTTCATCAAAACTGGCACACCTGGCATCCAGAAAATATGTGCCCAATAATTTTTATTTGCTGTTAGGTTGGTGATCAAAAAAGTGAGCAGGGCGAGGCCAAAGGTAACAGCAATATTTCCTGTGACATTAATCCCCAAAGGAGACAATCCCAAAATGTTTAAAAACCAAATAAAGAAGAAAATCGTGAGCAAATAGCTCATGTACTTTAGGTAATGCTTCTCTCCAATATTTGGAATGGCAATATCATCTCTAATATATAAGACAATAGGTTCAAAAAATCGCCCAACACCAGCAGCAATGCTGCCATTGGCTTTGTATGAATTTGCCAGATTGCGAAACAAGAAAAACATCAGAGCAGCTGTAAACAACATTGTAACTACGCTTTTGGTCATCGACAAGTCAAGCGGTTTGTGGTTGGTCACTTTTTTGTTTGCATCGTAAGAAATTATTCCTTTAGCATCTGTGCGATAGATTTTGCCATGATAGAGCTTGTAGTACTTTGATCCGACTTTGTGAACTGCTTTCCCGTGCTTGAGTTTGCCAGATGAGAATGTTACCAATCCATCATCCCACAAAATCACTGGGAGCGAAAACCCAATGTATTTTTTCTTCCCATCATCTGTGGTGTAGGAGCCAATCGAAAAGTCGTGTGTATCTTCTAAGTGGTGACGGATATATGCTTTGATTTCGGACTTTAAGTCTCCTGATTTTTTATCGTCTTTTATTGTTCCATCAGTTGCCAGAGCAAAGAAGCTGGAGAAGACCAAAAGTATCGCCGAAATATATTGTTTTTTCTTCATGCGAATTCCGGTTGCAAATGTAATTTATTTACAATTAAAAATAAAATGGATTTGGACAAAAAATCTGAACTATTTTCGTTGCAAAACCCTCGACGCAGCATAGGTCATAGCAAACAAAGAAATTAGGTAGGGAACAAAAAACAAGCTAAGTTCATCACGATCCACGAAACCATCATCTTTAAAATCGGGGTAGATCAGTAAAAAGAAAAAAATAAACTTCAATACGCTGCCTCCCAAAAACATAAAGCCAACAAGCATGGTATTTTTTTTATGTGTGACGAGTACCGCAAAAAAAATAAGAGTTGCCAATACATAATTTAGTCCATAACACAGCCACATCAATTGGATTTGCCCCCAAAGCTGGTCGAACATCAATATGGAGTGAATAACAAATACCGCTGACAATGCCATGAGCAAGCCCACAGCTAGATAGAAAAGTGGTTTAATCATTGTTCAGTTTTTTGAGTTGCTGCAACAAAATAATTAATGAAACAAAAAGCCCAACTAAAACACAAACTAAGGTAAATGTGCGATCTGCATTGTAGGTGCGATCAAGCCATTGCCCGAATCGAATGAATACATAAATTGTGATGCCAAGTTGGATGCCAAAACCCGAGAGTGCCAACCAACGAAAGTGGTTTGGCTTATGCGGTTTTTTCGGATTTTTCTTCATCAACGGGCTGTAGGGATTTGATGGATTTTTTCATCAAACACTGTGCGTTGAGTGTAGCACCTGCTTCTACAGCCAGTTTTCCAACAACAACCTTGCCTTCAATAGTTCCTTCGTCTTTGATAGACAAAAGGTTGGAGGCTTCGATTGTGCCCTCAAACATACCCATGATATCTGCATTTGTGCAGATAATTTTTCCTTTTACTTTTCCTTCTTGACCTACAACAACACGACCAGTCGTTTGCACTATTCCTTCAAGAGTTCCGTCGATACGAAAATCTGATTCAGAATGGATCTCGCCAATGACCTTGGTGTTCGGCTCAATAAAGTTAATTTTGATGTTGTTTCTGGAGTTGTCCACTTGTTGTTTTGATTTAAATACCATTGTGTTTATTGTTCGGTTAAGTTCTTGAAAATGAGAACATCTCGTAAACCGGACGTCAAATCTACAAAATTTTTGATTTTACGCAATTCTGGGTGTGTTCTCAATAAGTTGTCGCGATAATCTATCGCCTGTTCTTCGGAAGTAAATCGCTGAACCACCAACAATTCGGTTTTTCTGTCGAAGACATCAATCGTTGCACTCACACTTCGTTGTAGTCCTTGGGTAGAGATTGTGTTTGACACATTGTTTTGGATGGTTTTTGTAGTTTCATGGTCGTCTCTGTCAAAAACAAAATAAACCAAAAAGCGATCGCCCTCTTCTGCATTGGCAGGAGTGATTTCTTTAATTTCCTCGAGACGTTTGTTTGCCTCTTTCCCTGCTATTTGATTGGGGAATGAGAGTGCCACTTCAGACAAGGCAGTTTCATAGGCCTCTACGCCATCCAATCGACCAATAGCATGCGCTCGCAACAAGGCATATCGTGAGCGTAATGATTCGTCTTGTAGCGATAAAATAGCTGTAAAACAACCATCTATAACCTCCTCAAATGCTTGGGATTTAAATCGCCCTAACAAGACAGTATATCGCTCTTCAAAAAGAGTCAAAGCGTCTTCCATCGCTTCGGGGTTTTGAAGAATCATTGCATATTGAGAATCCGGATACTCAGTTATAATTCGATTTTTGTACGTTTCTGCTTGATCTCCCTCTGTCTCAATCTCAATCTGATAAAGATGATACAATGAAGGTAGGTTGTATCTGGTGTTGAGTGACAGCAGTGTGAGAAGTCTGTCTTTGGCTTTGGGATATACCATAAACTGTTCCTTATAGGCCAAGCCTGCCTCAAAATATGCTTTGTTGCGCTCCTGTGTCAAACTGTCTTTTTTTTCGAGGGGTGGAATCTGAGCTGTGTAGGTTTCAACCACATAACGTGGGTCAGGTGGTTCTTCCTCTTCAGTGGTTTCTTCTGCATTGTCTTCAACAGCAAGTTCGACTGACTGCAAACTCGAATATCGCCAATTGTCTGTTTTTTTGATATTCCCCCAAATGCGAAAAAACTCACTTTCACCACGAGCACGCATCGAAAGATTATAAAAGTAAAAGTCACTTTCAAAAAAAGAGTTGTTGGAAGCTGTTTGTTGTTGGCTTTCTTGCTTGACCAGTTGAAGGGAGTCTGCTTTTTTGAGCGCCATGATATAGTCTTCAAATACAAATCTTTGTTCCTCAGGTGTTTTGTTCATAAGAGTCAACAAACTGTCTGCTGTTTCTCGTGTTGTTTCGTAATTGATAATGTCATTGAGTTTGTCTCTTTTCCGCTTAATTTTTCGAAATGCACGTGTCTTTGGTGTGAGAACTTGTAGTGTGCTGTCGAGGTAGGCCCCAGAGAGTACAAATTCGTTTTGTTCAAAGAGTACATTCCCCATGGTCTCATACGCCAGCCCTTTAAGGACGTTGTCTTTGGTGTTGGTTCGCAAGCTTGCGTTGATCAAGTCTTTGGTGGCCAAGGTGTCGCCGATAGACAGGCTGTAGAAAGCGTGGCTCAAGTGAATTTTATCCAAATACCGCTTGTTTTCTTCGTTTTTAGTCAGCTTCATATACTGCTTTTGAACAGACTCCTGATCGAGTCGAATAGTGTTGAGTTGGTTTAGCTTTGCGTGTATCCAATAGGTTCTAGGTATGCGTCGATTGAAATCGATGATGTTTTGGTACGCAACCGCGGCAGAGTCTTTGTGCTGGAGCTGGTCATACAGTTGACCCAACAAATAATAATAGCGTGCACGAAGCGTTTTGTCTTTTGTCAAAGCAGCTGCATTGGAGATTGGTTGGGTTGCTTTCTGTGGCTGATTGAGTTCTAGGTATGCCTTTGCCAAATAGGCATATGCATCAGCAGATTCAGATTGCCTCAATTCTGATGTTGACAACAGATCCTCAAAAATTGAAACAGCTCGTTGTTCTTGTAGCATTTGAATCAACACTTTGGCTTTCCACAGCTGTGCTTCGTTTATGCTGCTTGCATTTGGGAGTTGTTCGATGATATAATTAAAAGCGTCGAGTGCTTGAAGATATCTTCCACTATAGTAGCGTGCCTTACCCAACAGCAAATAAGACTCATCTATTTGCTGATTGCGTTGCTCATTGCCAAACTGCATGCTGTGCTTCTGAACTGCGATGACCGCCTTCTCTTCAGCTCTTGAAAAGTTGGCATTTTCTTTGGGGTTTAGGGTAAACAAATCGACCAAAGGGAATGGGTCTATGGGCAACTGTTCCCAAAAGTTAGGCTGGTGAGAGGCAGCTTCTGCTTCGACTCCTGCAGCTATAGCTTCTTGCCCATTGAACAATACATTAAACTTTGTCGTTGTTTGGTGATAGGTTCTGTTCACAGCGCGGTCTTTGCGAGTTGAACAGCTCACAACTGACATCAAAGCAATCAATACGACAACGATTTGCCTCATATAACTAAAACTCTTTTTTTGATGGTTTGTTATCTTACGGCTATTGATTATTTAGAGAAAAACGTTTCTAGCTCTTTCAGTGTTTTAGATGAGGTTTTCAAATCCTTTACAATTTCACCTTTTTCCAAAACAGCGATGCGCTCACAAACCTCTGTAACATGCTGAATGTCATGACTAGAAATCAGAACTGTTGTGTTAGCGTCTTTTGCTTTTTCCGACAAAAGCTCCTTAAGCCGAATTTGTGTTGTGGGGTCTAAATTGGCAAAGGGTTCGTCGAGAATCAACAGTTCGGGTTCGCCGATAAATGTTGCCACTACCCCTACTTTCTTCTGATTTCCCTTTGATAAATCGCGGATATATTTGTTTTTATTTAAAATTTCATCATTAAAAAAATCGATATACCCTGTCAACAAATCATCGACCTCTTCTTTTGACACCCCTCTAAGTTCGCCAATAAAATAAAAATACTCCTCTGGCATCAAATAGCCGATCAAGAAGCTGTCGTCTAAAAAAGCAGCTGTTTTTTTCTTCCAATCCTCAGAGGAATGCACAAGAATGTCATCGATCGTTACAGTTCCTGAAGTGGCTTGAATGAGGTCTAGCA
The DNA here is from genome assembly GCA_964008075.1 of uncultured Flavobacteriaceae bacterium. GTDB lineage: Bacteria > Bacteroidota > Bacteroidia > Flavobacteriales > Flavobacteriaceae > UBA724. Next base: position 5,891 of record CAXGAP010000024.1, on the reverse strand, counting down.
GCAAACTAAAAAAGGTGGTTTTTCCAGCTCCATTATTCCCTACAAGCCCAAAAATTTGCCCTTTTGGTATGTCCATTTCAGGGACGTTGAGAACTGTTGTTTCTCCATATTGTTTTGTCAATTGTTCAATCCGAATCATGAGTTTTGTTTATACGCCTCTAAGGTTTTGTGTTTTTCTACTTTGTAAAGGTTTTCAATCCAGTTAAAAACTTTGTTTTTTAAAAAAAATCCTAGCAAACCAGTAAAGGCAACTGTGATATAGCCCACCCATTCTCCTCCAAATAAACTCCCAATATAATAAAGGATCATGGGCAAAAATAATTTTGGCAAGCTCAACAAAAGTGTCTTTGCGTTGAACGCTTGCTTGTCTCCAAAGGGTTTTGTTGTTGATGTCAAATCAATGGGTGATTTGATAAACGCGCCTGAAAGCAAAACCAAGTGCCCATTGACGCCAATATTGTAGATTGCACCTGTGAGGATTGCTGCATAAACATCCCAGCCGAAAATGATATAAAAACTCCCCAGCGCTGTGCTAATCAAGGTTGCGATTGTGATCATCGTCCATTTGGCGTTGAGATACTCTCTGTAAACAATGTTTTGACTCATCATCAAAGGGTAATAGGAGCTATCCCAGCTTGGCACATATTGCCCGAAGGTGAACAAAAATCCTCCTGTTACAAAAATCCCAGCAAAGATCTTCCAAAATGGAGCGTTGTATAGGCCGCCTGAAGAGTCTGTAAAAAAAAGTAGCCCATAAAACAAGAATCCTATTGAGACCCAAATAGTCATTTTGGAGCGCTTGTTTCGCAAAATAAGTTTGATGTCGTTTTTGATAAAAATGGTAGTTCGTCCAAAGCGATTGAGCCATCCCAACTGTAGGTTTTGTGCCTCTTTCTTCACGTCTTGTAGCCCTGAATCTAGATACATTCGATGCTTAAAATGAGTAAAAGTCGATCGATAAAGTAAAATCAAAATCAGCCATGGGATTATGGTGTAAACGGGGTTGGTGTAAAAAGTGTCAAACACTGGTCCCATGTGCTGAGTGATATCAAAAATATCATAGTACTGAAGCCCTGCAAACAAAATCAAAACAGTCGCAACAATATAGAACACATCATTGCGATCATTGATGAGGATATTGATATAGTTTGTACAAAATACAATTGCAATGATGGCAATATGCCAGCTTAACACTTGTGTAATGGGGTATCCATTATTGACTAGAACAATAGAAAAAGGGACAAAGAAAAAAGCGTTTGAGATATTAAAAAAGGAAAAAAGCGTTCGCCCAAGTGCATAGTGAACAATGGTGTTTTCCCTCACTGGTAAAGACAATAGGCCTTTTATGTTCATCACTGGCATTTTCTGGATAAAATAGCGCCACACCACCCAAAAGCTAGTGCCATAAACCATATACTTATTGATGAACTGCAAGGGGTCAACCCCCATGTCTTCATCGATTAAATAAAAACTTCCAAACCCCAATAAAGAGAATATCCCTATAAAATAGAGCATCCCAAAGACATAGAATATGGAAGTAACAACCCCTGAAGTAAAGGCTGAGGAGCGACGATATGATTTCCACTGCAGTTGAAGTAAGCGAAGAAACATCGATTTTTTTTGGTCGTTCAAAGATATCATTTTTATATGTTTGTAAAAAAATTACTATGCCTGATCTGCACCCTTTACAAGTTGCTGAGGTTCAGCGTCTGACAGATGATGCTGTTGCCATTTCGTTTGCTGTACCAAAAGATCTTACAGAGCCTTTTTCATTCCAGTCTGGACAGTTCCTCACTTTATCACAAACAATAGATGGTGAAGACGTGAGGCGATCCTACTCTATTTGCAGTGCGCCACACGAAGGGCTTTTGCGTGTTGGTATCAAAGCCATCCCCAATGGGTTGTTTTCGAATTATGCCAACCGCAAAATTCAGGTTGGTGATACCCTTGAAATAGGTGTCCCAGAAGGGCGTTTTACATTTATCCCCAACCAAAACAAGAACCTTTTATTGCTTGCTGCAGGCAGTGGCATCACCCCCATCATGTCAATTGCCAAAACTGCACTGAAACAAACAGAAAGCAATGTGGTGTTGGTCTATGGCAACCGATCGGCAGAGGACACTATGTTTATGGATGAGTTGCAGCAACTACAGTCTGCTTATGACCATCGCTTGTCGATTGTCAATATCTACAGTCGTAAGAAGGTTTCGGATGCTCTGTTTGGGCGAATCGATATGTCTCATATCAACTATGTGCGAAACACTTTGTTTAGCCAACTTAACTTTGACGCGTTTTATGTATGTGGGCCTTCAGGCATGATAGAGGCCTCTGTTCAGGCGCTTTCAGATTCTGGGGTTAGTGATGAAAACATCCATGTAGAACACTTCACTGGAGGGGCTGAAATCGATCGTTCGGTTGAGGGGAAAATTGCATACGAAATGCTGTTAGACGATGAGATACATCCCTTCTCAGCTGATGCCAGTAAAACCATTTTAGAAGCTGCCATTGACGCAGGTATCGACCCCCCATATTCCTGTCAGGGAGGGGTGTGTGGAAGTTGTATTGGGCGTGTAAAAGAAGGTGAAGTCAGTATGTCAAGCAATCAGATTCTATCCGATAGCGAGGTGGAAGAGGGTCTTGTATTGACCTGCCAAGCAAGCTGTACCAGCGATAGCGTCATTGTTGACTTTGATGATGTATAGCTAGATTTTATCCAACACCATTTCAATCACCTCTTCTGGAGAAATGGTTCGCATTGCATCTTTATACCCTTTTGGAATCGTCTTACCATAGGCAGAGGTAGGTGTTTTGGGAAAGCTTTCTCGATCGACCAACAAGTGATTGTTTTGCCCAAAGGGCGAATATCCTAAAAAGGGGTGTGTCATCCCCCACAGCGTGACAACCGGTACATTGAAGTTGGCTGCCAAATGCCCATTGGCAGAGTCCATCGACAGCATAATGTCGAGGTTGGCTATCAGGTCAAGTTGCTCGGAAAAGGGTAATTCCAAAGCCTGCGAAACAACATGAGGATATGCTTTCGCCCATATGTTGATTTGATCAGTTTCTTTGGACCCGTGTCCAAACAAAAAAACACTGTGTTGTTGTTGCAAATACCCCACTACTTTTTGCATCAAATCAAGTGGATATACCTTTCCTGGATGAGCAGCAAAAGGTGCAATCCCAATCCATTTTCTGTCTTCAGGTAAATCAATGTCCATCATCGACTTTAGAAGAGCTGGCTTGGGTGGGAATTCGTGTTGGTCGAGATCAATCGGAAACCCCAAACGAGAAAAAACCTCTACATATCGATAGTGTTGTGGCGTGAGAGGCTTCATTGTTTTTTTGCTAGGATGTGTCAGTCGTTTGCGCTCTGCATAACCTTTGTTGATGGCTTTTATTCGTGTGAAAGACAGTTTGAAAAACATTCGCAATACAGCAGTGCGAAGGTTTTTATGAATATCTGCAATACGATGGGGCTTGCGTTGTTTGAGTTCCTTATACAATCGATAAAGTCCTTTCAGCCCCTTGTGTTGATTTGCAAAGTCCGGGGTCACAATTTGTAGTGCTGTAAACTCTTTAAAGATGGGCACAAAACGCTTTCGCGTGACAAGGGTTAATTTTAGATTTGTGTTTTGTGCATACAAACATCGAAGCACAGGGACCAACATTGCTACATCTCCCATCGCTGAGAAGCGAAAAATCATGAGATGTTTTGGCCTTGCCACTTAGTCAGTTTTTGGGTTATAAAGCACCGGGTTTAATGCCTCGTCGTTGTACATCTTCATTTGCTTGTACACCTTCATCGTCTTACGTCCAGATGAAAGGTCATCAAGTAATTGATCGATAGCAAGGGATAGTTCTTCGCGTTGGGTTTGCAATACAGCCAACTTATCGGAGCACTGCTGGCGATGAGATGCCGAGGCAGTACTGCGTTCACTTTCCTCAAGCATATGATAAATTTTGAGTGATAATATCGACAAACGATCGTATGCCCAGGCTGGACTTTCAGTGTTGCTGGTTGCGTCGGCTTTAGGGGTCACGCTGCTGTACTGATGGAAGAAATAGCTGTCAATATATTCAACAGTATCTGTGCGATCTTGATTGGATGCATCGATTTTTCGTTTAAGCGCAAGTGCTTTAACAGGGTTGATGTTGGGGTCACGAATCAGGTCCTCGTAATGCCATTGGATGGTGTCGATCCAGTTTTTTCGATACATCAGGTGTTCGACCGAATTGGCTGGATAAGGGTTGTTGTAGGTCTGATTTAAGCGATCCAACAAATGATAGTCCTTAACACTTTGTTCAAAAATTGAATAGGCCGCTGCGCTCTTCATTTTATTTTTTTAACAAATATAAGAGACTGGGTTGTATCTCATGGCCCTATGCCTTATTTTTGTGCCACCAAACAGTGAGAAGATGAAAGCTTTTTTAGAAGCGATTGCTTATTTGTTTCAAGAAATTTTATTTATACCCCTCAACCTCCTGCGTGAGCTTGAACTCGCCAGCTGGTTTTTGGCAAATGGCATCAATTGGGTGTTTTTGATTATTGGGTTTGCTGCAGCGTCTTATTGGATTGGGCAGCTCCAAAAATTCAGTGATAGTGGTGAAGAGGATACTGATTCCACTTCCCATTCCTTTCTATAGGTCGAAGCCTATGTCTTTTCGATAGTACATCCCTTCAAATTCGATTTTTGCTAAAGCATCATAGCTTTTTGCGATTGCTTGGTTGTGATTGTCCCCAAAGCCAGTAGCAGACAATACTCGTCCTCCACTAGTCACCAAACCATCGTCTGCGATTTCCGTTCCTGCATGTACAACAAAGTCTGTTGGGTCTATGCCAGTAATTATTTTCCCCTTTTCATAGCTTTCTGGATAACCATTCGAAACTGCAACAACCGTAGACGCAGAGCGTTCATCAACACTAAGGGTTATACTGTCTAGGGTGGCTGTTGTGGTGGCTTGTAAGAGTTCGAATAAGTCGTTTTTGATTCGTGGCAACACGACTTGGGCTTCTGGGTCACCCATACGCACGTTGTACTCAATCACCTTGGGGTTTTCACCCACTTTGATCAAACCAATAAAAACAAACCCCACGTAAGGAATACCATCTTTTTGTAGTCCAAGCATGGTTGGCTCCACGACTTGGGTTTTGATTTTTTGTATAAAAGCCTCATCAGCAAAAGGAACTGGAGAAACAGCACCCATGCCCCCTGTGTTAAGTCCTGTGTCGCCCTTACCAATTCGTTTGTAATCCTTTGCCATTGGAAGGGTTATATAAGATTTTCCATCCGTTAGTACAAAACAAGACAGCTCAATCCCATCTAAAAACTCCTCAATCACAACCTTTTGACTGGCTTCTCCAAACTTGGCGTCGGCAAGCATGGCAGTGAGTTCCGCTTTGGCATCGGCAAGCTCGTTGAGAATCACCACTCCCTTTCCCGCTGCCAATCCATCAGCCTTAAGCACGTAAGGCGGTACGGCCGATTCAAGGTAACTAAGACCCTCTGCTAGGTTGTCTTTAGTAAAACTCTGATGATCTGCCGTTGGAATATTATGGCGCTGCATAAAGGCCTTGGCAAATTCCTTACTGCCCTCAAGTTCTGCCCCTTGTTTGGAAGGGCCAATCACAGGGATATGAGATAGCGTTTGATCACTCGCAAAAAAATCAACAACCCCCTTTACCAAAGGAACTTCAGGGCCAACGATAACGAGCTCAATTTGATGGGCTATTGCTGCTTGTTTTAAGCCCTGAAAATCTGTGGGTGAAACAGCTATGTTTGTTCCAAACACTGCCGTTCCTGCATTGCCAGGTGCAATGAATAATTGTGGTTTTTGGGGGCTTTTTGCCAGTTGGTGACAAAAGGTGTATTCTCGGCCGCCGCTTCCCAATA
>CAXGAP010000023.1:0-20022 GCA_964008075.1 uncultured Flavobacteriaceae bacterium | reverse complement strand
ATTCGAGCAAAAGACATTATGAACCCTAACCCCAAAATTATTGAAGCTAATATCCTCGCTTCCGAGGCATTAAACACCATGCAAAAGAACAACATCAGCCAATTGTTGGTCATGAAAAATGATAAATTTATTGGTATTGTACACCTGCACAACATCTTAAATGAAGGAATTAGCTAATGGCTGATAGAGAAATGTCTTTTTTGGAGCATCTCGAAGATTTACGATGGCATCTTCTTCGCTCAATTACAGCGATTCTGATTGCAGCTCTCGCTGCTTTTTTAGCAAAAGATTTTGTCTTTGATGTGTTGCTTTTTGGACCAAAAAAAACAGATTTCCTAACCTATCGACTACTGTGTCAAGCGTCCAATCTATTGGGATTTGACGACGGGTTTTGTATCAGTGAATTACCTTTTCGAATCCAAAGTCGCACCATGGCTGGGCAATTTTCAGCACATATTTGGACGTCGATAACCCTTGGGATTGTCGTCTCATTTCCTTATGTTATTTATCAGTTTTGGAAATTTATAAGCCCAGGACTTTACTCGCACGAAAGAAAAACAGCAAGTGGATTTATTTCGATATCATCGTTGTTGTTCTTCATGGGGGTTTTGTTTGGCTATTATGTTGTTACACCCCTCTCCATTCGCTTTTTGGGTAGTTACACTGTAAGTGCGGAGATTTTTAATGACTTTGATCTAAGTAGCTACACAGCTTTGGTTCGCGCATCTGTTCTGGCTTCTGGTATCATTTTTGAACTTCCGATTTTAGTTTATTTTCTTACAAAAATTGGACTGATTACTCCTAAATTCATGCGCAAGTACAGAAAAATAGCACTGGTATTGGTCATGTTTTTATCTGCCGTAATCACACCACCCGATGTTGCCAGTCAAATCATCGTGGCTATTCCTGTTCTAATTTTATATGAGTTGAGTATTTTTATCTCCAAAAGAGTGATTCGAAAAATGAATAAAAAAACATACAAATGAAGTTGAAGCTCGCTGCCAATCACATATCAAAAATCTATGGCAAACGAAAGGTCGTTAACGATGTCAGTATACATGTAAGTCAAGGAGAAATTGTAGGCTTACTTGGGCCAAATGGTGCTGGCAAAACAACTTCTTTTTACACCATAGTTGGTCTGATCAAGCCTAGTGCAGGTGAGGTTTTACTCGACAATACTGACATTACATCCTTTCCAATGTACCAAAGAGCGCAGAATGGAATTGGATATTTGGCACAAGAATCATCTGTATTTCGCAAGCTGAGTGTTGAAGATAACATCCGATGTGTGCTGGAACTCACGAAGTTGAGCAAGGCTGAACAAAATAAAAAAACAGAATCATTATTAGAGGAATTTAGCTTAACTACCATTCGAAAAAACAGAGGTGATTTGCTTTCAGGGGGAGAGCGACGTCGCACAGAGATTGCTCGTGCATTGGCAACAGATCCTAAATTTTTACTTCTTGACGAGCCCTTTGCTGGTGTTGATCCAGTAGCAGTTGAGGACATCCAAAAAATTGTAGCTCACTTGAAGAAAAAAAATATCGGCATTCTCATTACTGATCACAATGTACAAGAAACACTGGCAATTACTGACAGAACCTATTTGATGTTTGAGGGTAAAATTCTAAAAGCAGGCAAACCCGAGGATCTGGCAAATGACGAAATTGTACGCAAGGTATATCTGGGCAAAAACTTTGAATTGCGAAAAAAGAAAGTCACGCTGTAAACCTCGCCACAAGGCTAAAGATCAAAGAGAATAAGGTGTATATAGTGATGACAATACTCCAAGCGAGATGACCAAATTGCACCCACAGAGCGATCATCAAAACAATCATCAACAATAACTTTAAAACAGAAAGTAGAGAATATTTTAGCTTTATGCGATTAAACGCAAAAGAACTGTTCAACAAAAAGGAAGTGACAATTACAGCCCCAACAATCAAGTTGAAAGTGATTTCAGTTTCAATGTATGTGAGGCCGATCCAAAACAAAGCATTTGCAGGAGTTGGCAAACCAGAAAAGTGGACATTGTTTTGATCACTATTATTGTAGTTCGCCAAACGATATGCAGAGGCAAGTGTTATTATAAATCCAATAAAAAACCAGGGGAAATCTACATCCAAAATACTAAGCATCACAGTGGCAACTGCCCCTGGAACAACCCCAAAACTAATGACATCAGCTAAGGAATCAAGATGTTTTCCAAATTCACTGGTTGTACCTAGCGCACGCGCAAAAAAACCATCAAAAAAATCGAAAACACAACAAATAAGGACACAATAGGTCGCAGTTTCAAAATCTATAACTGAAATATAATAAAGAGCAAAGCAACCAACTGCAGCGTTGGCCAGCGTAAATAAATTTGGGAGGAGTTTCATAACGCGAAGATAACAAAGTAAACAACACTAACTCGCCACCCTTTTTTATATCTTTGAACAGATGAATAGTAATCTATCCAAAAGCATTCTCAGTGCTTTATTATTGACGCTAGCATGGCCAATGAATGGCCTTTCTTTACTTATTTTTATCGCATTTGTCCCCTTGCTTCAAATCTTATATCATCAGCCTGAAAAAAAATCAAAACGAACAACTGCTCACTTTTTTCTGAGCTTTTTTCTTTGGAATTTGGGTATATCGTGGTGGATATGGAATGCATCAGCCTTCGGAATGTTTTTTGCTGTACTTGTGAATAGTTCTCTGATGACAGTTGTCTTTATGCTTTCACGAATGGTCATTAGAAAGCTATCGATACAAGCTGGATTGTTATTTCTGACAACTTTTTGGATGAGTTTCGAACTCCTACACCTTCATTGGGATTTTTCGTGGCCTTGGCTTCAACTCGGAAATGTATTTTCTGAAACAACCTCATGGATACAATGGTATGAATATACAGGAGTATTTGGTGGGAGTTTGTGGGTGATACTTGTAAATATTTTGTTTTTTAAAGCAATACGAGCAAATACATTTCGATTGCGAAAAATGGCTATTGCAGTTCTCACCATAGCAATTCCAGTCTGTATATCACTAGCGATTTATGCCAATCATCAACCTCAAAACAACAAAGCTGTTGAGGTTGTTATAGCACAACCTAATATCGATCCTTATGAAGAAAAGTTTGTCGCAAGTGACCTAGAACAAGCCAAAGCACTCTTTACGCTAATCAAACCAGAGCTCACGCCAACAACTGACTTAATTCTAGCACCTGAGACTTATTTTACAGAGGGGTTTGGCTATTCCTTACCAAGCTTATCATCGAGCTATCTCTACCAAAGTATCAGCGAAGAGATGTCGCAAATCGAATCCATCCAACTGTTGACAGGCATTCAACTGTTTCAGGTGTATTCAAAAGCTGACAAAACACCAACTTCAAATAAGATGGGCAACCAGTGGGTGGATTTTTACAACAGTGCATTTTTAAGTGGAACCAATCCCTTGCAGGTCTACCACAAGTCCAAGCTGGTCGTTGGGATTGAAACCCTCCCCTACAAACAAATTATTGAGCCCCTTTTTGGCAACATTATGCTTGATCTGGGTGGTACAGTTCGCAGTCGAGCAGTGGATACTAATCGAAAAGTATTTCAACTCAAAAATGGCAGTAAAGTGGGGCCAATCATATGTTATGAATCTGTATATGGGAGTTTTGTTGGAGGTTATGTGCGCAATGGTGCAGAGTTCTTGGCTGTCATGACCAATGATGCGTGGTGGGGAACAACTCCAGGTCATCGCCAATTGCTGAGTTATACAAAACTGCGAGCGATAGAAACACGCCTGCCCATTGTAAGGTCTGCCAATTCAGGCATATCAGCAATAATCAACTCATATGGCGAGGTCATAAAACAAATCCCTTATCTAAAAAGAGACGCCATGTCTGTGACCATCGTTCCACAAAATCAATTGACGTTTTATGTCAAATACGGAGATTATATTGCACGTTTGTCATTGTTTGTTTCAGTACTTCTGTTATTGATCTCCATTACACGAAAAAAACTGATTTTTAGCTAGTTATAAAAATTGACTTAACTTAGCAAAAAAATTGCGCCTATCACTCTGGTAGGTTACGTCTATGAAAATCTACACGAAAACTGGAGATCAAGGAATGACCTCTTTATATGGAGGTGAGCGAGTATCAAAAAGCCATTTGCGTATTGAAACCTATGGAACTATTGATGAGCTCAATGCTTGGATGGGAATGATTGCATCCAACTCAGAATCACAGTATTACCATCGTGACTTGATTAAAATCCAAAACGATTTGTTTGTTTTAGGTGCTATGCTTGCTGTAGATGGCGAACATACCGACCTGCGTATTCAAAAAATCACTGATCAAGATATCAAGTGGATTGAAAAATGTATCGATAAAATTGTGTCCGACCTTCCTCCGATGACACATTTTATCCTCCCTGGTGGAAGTGAAACAGCATCGCACGCTCATCTGGCCAGATGTGTTTGCAGACGTGCCGAAAGGTTAACCGTTACACTCGGCAAAAGTGCATACGTGGATGATATTGGCGTGATTTATCTCAATCGACTTTCAGATTATTTGTTTTGCCTTGCTCGTTTGATATGTAAAAACGCTGGTAATGAGGAAGTTAAGTGGATTCCAAGAATCTAGGAGTTTTGCTTGCATAATTCGGTTAAACCTATATTTTTGCATTTTAATACAGTAGACTATGTATTGGACTTTAGAGCTTGCATCCTACCTCAGTGATGCGCCTTGGCCAGCAAACAAAGACGAACTCATCGACTTTGCCATACGAACGGGTGCACCGCTTGAAGTTGTCGAAAACCTTCAAGCCATTGAGGACGAAGGAGAAATATATGAGTCAATCGACGAGATTTGGCCTGATTACCCAACCGACGATGATTATCTTTGGAATGAGGATGAGTATTAAAAATTTTTAGCTTCATCATTTATTCGATCAAAGCCCTTTTTTTCCTTATTTTTGATGTCTTTGATAGCAAACCATGAGTATTTTAAATCGTGTCTTAAATGTTTTTGTTGGAGATAAATCCAGAAAAGATTTAAAATCTATTCAACCCATCGTTTCTCAAATTCTTGCAGAAGAGAAAAAACTCTCTGACATTTCAAACGATGAATTGAGAAGCAAAACCAAAGAATTTAAAGACCAAATTCAAGACATTCGAAGCCCATTTCAAGAAAAAATAAATACCCTATTAGCACAAATTGATCAGAGCGATGATATTGACGAGAAAGAATTATTGTACACTGAAATTGATGCACTCAATGAAGAATCCAATAATGAAGTTTCATCTTTTCTCGATCAGATCCTACCATCGGCATTTGCAGTTGTCAAAGAAACTGCCAAACGATTTACCAACAATACAGAAATTGAGGTTACAGCAAATCCCTTTGACAGAGAAATTTCAGCGACAAAAGCTTATGTGAAGCTCAAAGGAGATCAGGCAACTTGGTTCAATTCTTGGGACGCAGCAGGCAAACAAGTCACATGGGATATGATCCACTACGACGTACAGCTGATTGGGGGAATCATCCTTCATCAAGGTAAAATTGGTGAAATGCAGACAGGCGAGGGTAAAACGCTTGTTGCGACACTTCCTGTGTACCTCAATGCCTTGAGTGGCAGTGGTGTTCATTTGGTCACTGTGAATGATTATCTTGCTAAGAGAGACAGCGCTTGGATGGCACCTATCTTTGAGTTCCATGGTCTTAGTGTTGACTGTATCGATTATCACAAACCAAACTCTGCTGAACGTCGCAAAGCCTATATGGCTGATGTCACCTATGGAACAAACAATGCTTTTGGGTTTGACTATTTGCGTGATAACATGGCACATTCGATCGAGGATATGGTGCAACGTGTGCACAATTATGCTATTGTAGACGAGGTTGATTCAGTCTTGATCGATGATGCGAGAACACCATTAATCATTTCAGGACCAGTCCCAGAGGGTGATCGTCATGAGTTTACTGAGCTTAAGCCAAAGGTTGCGCAACTGTTTCAAAATCAAAGACAATATATCAACACTGTTTTGGCCGAAGCGAAAAAACACATCGCCGAAGGCAATGTTGTAGATGGTGGATTTATGCTTCTTCGCGCCTTTCGAGGACTTCCAAAAAACAAAGCGCTGATCAAGTTTTTGAGTCAAGAGGGTGTTCGACAACTTCTGCAAAAGACAGAAGGGCAATATATGCAGGACAACAACCGAGAGATGCCCATAATTGATGCTGAATTGTTTTTTGTGATCGATGAAAAAAACAATCAAATTGAACTCACAGACAAGGGCATTGAGCATTTGTCCAATGACAAAAACAATACTAATTTTTTTGTTTTACCAGACTTAGGGGCTGAAATTGCCGAAATTGAAAGCAAAGGACTTGATGCCAAAATCGAAGCTGATGAAAAGGAAAAGTTATTCAGTGATTTTAGTGTAAAGAGTGAACGCATACACACCTTAAATCAGCTGTTAAAGGCCTACACTCTTTTTGAAAAAGATGTCGCCTATGTTGTGATGGACAATCAGGTAAAGATTGTCGATGAACAAACAGGACGTATTATGGAAGGTCGTCGTTATTCCGACGGATTGCATCAAGCGATTGAGGCAAAGGAGAATGTTAAGATCGAATCTGCTACGCAAACTTTTGCCACCATAACCCTTCAAAACTACTTCAGAATGTATCGCAAACTAGCAGGAATGACTGGTACTGCAATAACTGAATCAGGTGAGTTTTGGGAAATTTATGAGCTTGATGTTGTTGAAATTCCAACCAACCGACCAATTGTAAGGAATGACGAAAATGATCTGATTTATAAAACCAAAAGGGAAAAGTACAACGCTGTAATTGAACAAGTTACACAACTTTCAAATGCAGGTCGCCCGGTGTTGATTGGTACGACTTCAGTCGAAATATCAGAACTCTTAAGTCGAATGCTTCAGCGTCAAAATGTAAAACATAACGTTCTAAATGCAAAGCTCCATAAAAAAGAGGCCGACATCGTAGCTGAAGCTGGACATGCAGGCATAGTAACGATTGCAACTAACATGGCTGGACGCGGTACAGATATCAAAATTAATGATGCTGTCAAAACTGCTGGTGGATTGGCCATTATTGGTACAGAACGCCATGACTCAAGACGAGTAGATCGGCAGCTTCGAGGTCGTTCGGGACGACAAGGAGACCCTGGGAGTTCGCAGTTTTATGTCTCTTTGGAGGATAATTTGATGCGCTTGTTTGGCTCTGAACGCGTTGCCAAAATGATGGATCGTATGGGCGTTAAGGAGGGAGAAGTGATTCAACATTCTTTGATGACCAAATCGATTGAACGTGCCCAGAAAAAGGTAGAGGAAAACAACTTTGGTATTCGCAAGCGTCTTCTCGAGTATGATGATGTGATGAATGCCCAGCGAGAAGTGGTTTACAAGCGCCGTAAACATGCACTTAAAGGTGAGCGTTTAAAGGTGGACATTTCAAATATGATATATGAAACTGCAGAGAATATTGTTGAAAACAACCTCGATGCAAAAGATTACAAAAACTTTGATTTTGAGTTGATTCGTTTCTTCTCAATAAGCTCGCCTGTCGATGCGCAAGAATTTGAAACCATAGATCAATCGACTTTAATCGATCAGGTTTATGAAGCAGCCTATGAGCGTTTTCAAAACAAGACCAAGCAAAGTGCTGAACAGGTGTTTCCTGTGATCAAGGACGTATATGAAAATCCCTCTAATAAGTTTGAACGCATTGTTGTTCCCTTTACTGATGGTAAAAAAACACTGAATGTTGTTACAAACCTAAAGAATGCATACGAATCAGGGGGGAAACAGTTGATAGAAGATTTTGAAAAAAACATCAGCTTAGCAATCATCGATGACTCTTGGAAAGAACACTTGCGAAAAATGGATGAGTTGAAGCAATCTGTTCAGTTGGCAGTCCATGAACAAAAAGATCCTTTGTTGATCTACAAATTTGAATCCTTTGAGCTTTTTAAAGCCTTGATGGATAAAATCAATAAAGACATTATCTCATTTTTATTTAAGGGAGAATTGCCAGCACGCGAAAGCCAGCCCATACGCGAAGCGAGAAACGTTCGGCGTAAACAAAACACAAAAGCTTTAAAAGAAGAAGTGTTGAACTCTGATGAAATGGCAATGCGAAATCGACAGGTTGGTGCGTCTGCAGGACAAAGACAGAGAGAAGTTGTTGAAACCATTGTTCGTGATAAACCAAAAATTGGTAGAAATGAAAAGGTTGATATCCAACACATCGCTTCTGGAAAAGTGAAAACTGTGAAGTTCAAACAAGCCGAACCACTGCTGATTAAAGGAGAATGGATTTTGATTGAAAAATCATGATTGTAATCATTGGCCCTGCGCATCCATATCGAGGGGGAATTGCTGACACAAATGAATCTTTAGCGAAAGCACTTATTGATTTGGGATATGATATTAAGCTGTTTACTTTTTCACGCCTATATCCAAATCGACTTTTTCCAGGCAAAACACAATTTAGCAGCAAACCAAAACCTGAAAAAATTGATATTGAAAGGAGCATCGACTCTGTTCGACCAATGTCATGGTTCAGAACTGCAAGAACAATCAACAAAATGACCCCTTCAATTGTAATTTTTCGCTACTGGACTCCTTTTTTAGGGCCATGTTTGGGAACAATCGCTCGTTTGGTTCGATCCAAATGTATCACAATTGTTGACAATGCCAAAGGCCATGAGCCCAAATTTAGCGAGTCCTTTTCTCTGCGATATGTGTTGGGAGCTCAAGATGGCTTGATTTCACTTTCAAATTACACTTCAAATCAGTTGGGGTTTATTAAAAAGATACCTCTCATCACTTGCCCACATCCAATCAATTGTGGACTGGCACCAATGATTGAACAAGAAAAAGCAAGGGCAATTTTAGGTCTTGACAACAATGCTCCTGTTGTATTGTTTTTTGGACTGATTCGAAAATACAAAGGGGTTGATTTCCTGATTGAGGCTGTGGCACAGCTCAAAAACCAATTTCCTAATCTTCGAGTGTTGATCGTTGGCGAACCCTATGTGTCGATAAAGCCTTATTTGAAAAAAACAAAAGAGCTTGGCTTGGATGATTTGATAAGTTTTCACACAACCTATGTAGAGGACAAAGATGTTGGGGTTTGGTTTTCTGCTTGTGATTGTGTTGTGCAACCCTATCAGGCAGCAAGTCAGAGTGGTATTACGCCAATGGCACTGCATTATCATAGGCCAATGGTTGTGACAGATGTTGGTGGGTTGTCAGAGGGACTCAAGATGCCTGTTGCAAAAATTGTTACCCCTTTTGTTAGCAATATTGCCGATGGTCTTGCAAACGTTTTGAAATCAGAACAACCTTTAAAAAATGAATTTGCGCCTTACCTAAAGCAAAGAAGTTGGAAAAGTTTTGCCAAGAAAATAATCACTTTTGCACAATCTTTGTAATAACATCCAAAAATCTTTTTTATGAAAACTTCAATCGCCTACTCCTTTTTGTTCGTGATGATTTATCTTTTTATATCCTCTTGTCAAATCGCACCACCAAAGATCACGAACAATGCAGTAGCGGTTGGTTTGCCAAACGCCCCTACCCTTCAGCAATATAAAACTACTTATTTTGCATCTGGTTGCTTTTGGTGTGTCGAAGCCATTTATGAAAGTGTTTATGGTGTTGTGGAAGTGATTTCAGGCTATGCTGGCGGAACCACTGTCAATCCAAATTATCAGCAAATTGGCACTGGACGTACAGGTCATGCCGAAACAGTAGAGGTATACTACGATCCTGAAAAGGTTGATTTTAAAACGCTGTTGGCTGTTTTTTTCGATTCACATGACCCAACAACAAAAAATCGTCAAGGGCCAGACAGAGGCACACAGTATCGTTCGATTGCTTTCTATAGCAATGAACAGGAAAAGAAAATCATTGAAGACTACATCGAAGAGTTGACGAACAAGCAAGTGTTTAGCAACCCTATTGTAACTGAAATCAAGCCCCATACTGTGTTTTACAAAGCTGAAGAATATCACCAAGATTTTGAAAAACTAAATCCATCACATCCTTATGTTCGTCAGATTTCAATTCCACGCTTAAACAATTTTAAGCAAAAAAGGCCTGAGGTTTTAAAAGAGAGTAAATGACAATAATTGAAGGATCACTAGGTGTTTGTTTACAAGGATTAAGGGAGAAAAAACCGACGTGCAATACGCGCAAAAAAGAAGCCAACAAGCGATCCAAAAAAAGCACCACTTAGAATATCTATTGGGTAATGAACCCCAACATAAACTCTGCTGTAAGCAACGATAGCAGCCCACAATAGTAGCCAGCGCATGGTGGGAGAAATCGCCTTAAAAAATGTAATAAAGAAAACTGCTAAAGCAAAGGAGTTTGAGGCGTGACCTGAAAAAAATCCGTATAAACCACCACATCGTTCTTTCACCAAACGCATCAAAGGTGCTATTTCTGGGTCATGACAAGGGCGCAGTCGTTCAAAGCCATCCTTGAACAAGTTGGTGGTTTGATCTGTACAACTGATGAGCAAGGCAATTGTGAGGACATACCATAGGCCCTTCTTCCAGCCAATGTGTTTAAATGAATATATCAACAAAAACAGATATAGCGGTATCATATTGTATTTATTGGTCATAAACAACCAAAAGCCATCCCAATTTGAAGTCCCAAGAGAATTTAAAAATAAAAAAAGCTGTTTGTCAAGCTGTATCATTCGTAGGTTGAAATTTCACGATCATAAAATTGAGTGGCCTCTTTCACCCAATGTGAAACCTCCTGAACTGCTATGTCCTTGTCCTCATTATTAAATGATTCCCACCATTCAATTTCATCGTTTTGAAGGTTGATAACAAAGCGAGGAAAAGTAGTGTGAATAACAAAAATTGACGCTGGGCTTTCTGATGAATCAGCTAAAAGAAATTCAGGTAATTGTTCCATTGTTGCGAATAAGTTTGTTGGTTTGATACAAAAAACGAAGATACAATAACAATGAAGATGCGACCAAACCAGCCAAAAGTCCGATCCATACGCCAAATGATCCTAGAGGTGTGAATAGGCCGAGGTAAACCATGGTAGTAAATCCGACCAGCCCATATGATGCAAAGCAAATCCAGGTAGGAACAATAACATCTTGCAATCCACGCAAGGCACCAAGTGCAACCACTTGTGCTCCATCAAAGATTTGAAAAAAGGCAGCGACTAAAAATAAAGAGGAAGCGATTGTTGCCACCTCAATCACATCAACTGCTGTTGAGGATTCGAGATACAACCACGGAAAAGCATCTTTGGCGAAAATAAAGACCACTGCAAAGATGATATCAATGATTAAAGTGAGTAAAAACACTGACTGGGCAATACGACGAAGGTCGATAAATGCACCCAATCCCTTTTGATTACCAACCCTTACCATGGCTGCTACGCTCAACCCCATAGCGACCATAAAAGTCATAGATGATATGTTGAGTGCAATTTGATTTGCTGCTTGTTCATTTTTGCCCAATAGTCCACATACCCATATTGCAGATGTGAAAAATGTAACTTCAAACAGCATTTGAAGTGCTGAGGGAAACCCCAAGCTGAAGAGCTTTCGCATTTGCACTTTGGAATAGGTTTGTTGCCAAATTCCTTTCATATAGTACGATAGTTTTTTATGAAACCGAATCAAAAGAATCAATGCGAAAAGCATCACTATTCGTGAGAGCAGTGTTCCAATCGCAGCACCAGTTATGCCCCATGCAGGGAAGCCCCATTTACCAAATATCAATACATAATTGACAAGTACATTGACGACATTGGCAAGTACAGTTGCATACATGGAATATCGAGTTAGCGACATCCCATCTGTAAATTGCTTAAATGCCTGAAAAACAATCAATGGAAATAGCGAAACAGCTACCCACTTTAAGTAGGGAAATGCCAATTCGACAACCTCATCGGGTTGTCCCATAGAGAACATTAAATTCCGAGATAGGTAAACTGATAAAAACAATGCCAATCCCAAAACAAAACACCACAACAATCCATGACAGAAAATGGATTTGACTTCTGCTGGTCGTTTAGCGGAATCCCCCTCAGCTACTAGTGGGGTTATAGCAGTTGAGAATCCAATACCAACCGACATGGCAATAAAAATAAAGCTGTTGCCAAGAGAGATCGCTGCCAGTTCAGCTGTTCCGAGTTGCCCAACCATAATATTGTCAATAAACTGAACAAAGGAGTGTCCTAGCATACCAATTATGACTGGATAAGACAATTTTAGGTTGTATGAAAACTCTTTGGTATAAGCAGCTATATTCAAAGTATAATTATTTGTTTTCTATTGGCGATCCTCCAACAAGGCCATAGGTGTCATATAGATAGATAAGGGAAGTTAAGGTAGCCGCTCCCAATTCAAGTTCTCTTTTGTTGACAGCATCGAAGGTATCTGTAGCTGCGTGATGATGATCGAAATAGCGTTGAGAGTCAGGGCGTAAACCAGCCAATACATTTGTTTTGGTTTTTAGTGGCCCAATATCTGCACCACTGCCTCCTTTTTCAAAATAATGAATCAAATAGGGCTTAAAAAGGGGTTCCCATGATCTAATTTGCACAAACTCATAATCAGGAAGGTCAAAATTAAAACCTCTAGGGGTAAATCCACCTGCATCTGACTCAAGAGCAAAAATATGAGTCTCTCCTTTCAAGGCAGCCATTTCGGCATACTTTCGACCTCCCCTTAGACCATTTTCTTCATTCATAAACAATACCACACGTAGTGTGCGTTTGGGTTTGTATTGCAATTGCTGAAACAATCTTAAGACCTCCATCGATTGCACACAGCCTGCACCATCATCATGCGCGCCATCACCTAAATCCCAAGAGTCGAGATGACCCCCAACCAAAATTATTTCATCTGGATACTCTGATCCAGTGATTTCTCCAATGACATTATACGACAATACATCGTCATACTGCTTGCACTGTTGGCGAAATAAAAATTTGAGTTTTGGTGCGATTTTAAGAAGGTTGCTCAACTTCTCTGCAGCGTTGGTACTTATTGCAGCAGCTGGTATGCGCTTGCTGATTGGTTGATCACCATAACTCATTGCACCTGTATGTGGATGGTCATCCATACGAAGACTCATCGAACGTACGATCACCCCAATAGCACCATATTTACTAGCCTGTCGAGCACCATCATAACGTTGATTGACACAACCCCCATAAGCAGAGAATGTACTGATCAAATCTGCTTGCATGGGGCGATTGAAAAACACAATTTTACCATCGATTTTTTCTCGTCCCAAAGCTGCCAACTCTTGAAAATTTTGCACCTCTACAACATTTGCTTTTAAACCAACTGATGGTGTTGCGACTGAGCCACCAAGCGCAGTTATCGGAACATTGAATGTTACGCCTGGCTCTGTTTCAATCAATGCAAATTCTTTTGGTCCTCGCACCCACTTTGGCACCAATACAGGCTGTAGCCACACTTTGTCAAGGTTTAACTTTTCCAATTCTTCCTTTGACCACTCTACAGCACGTTCTGCACTGAGCGACCCTGAAAGTCGCCCACCGATTTGGTTTGTTAGGTAGTCTAACCAATCGTAAGCTTTTCCGTCAAGGAGTGCTGTTCTGTAAATCGATTGGAGCATCAATGAGTCTATTTTCTGCTGGGCTTCAGAGTAAAACATTGTCAGCAGAACTGTTATTAGGGCATACTTTTTCATGGGGATATATGATTTAGTGATTGACATATTGTTTGACATCTGATGCTGCGATAGGATCATCCGATAAAATATGAAGACGCTCAACTACATTGCGAAGTTGCCTGACGTTTCCAGTCCAATCTAGCTCTGTCAATAGGCGAACTGCTTCATCTTCAATCGATTTATATGGCGTTAAATGTGCTTTAAAATGATCAATCAATAATGGGATATCGTCACGTCTTTCATTCAGTGGAGGCACTTGAATTTCGATGACAGCAATGCGATGAAACAAATCTTCTCGAAAACGGTTTGCTTTGATTTCTTCAGCCAAATTTTTGTTGGTCGCAGCAACAACTCTTACATCAACAGATATATCTTTATCACTTCCTACGCGTTGTATTTTGTGCTCTTGTAGTGCACGCAACACTTTGGCTTGAGCAGAAAGACTCATATCACCAATTTCATCTAAAAAAAGTGTACCCCCATGAGCTATTTCAAATTTCCCTTTTCGGTCTTTGTGAGCCGCTGTAAATGCACCCTTCATATGACCAAATAGTTCGCTTTCAATCAGTTCGGATGGTATTGCAGCACAATTCACTTCGACAAATGGTCCTTTCTGACGAAGACTTTGTTTGTGAATAGCATCGGCCACCAACTCCTTGCCACTCCCATTTGGACCTTGTACCAATACACGCGCTTGTGTTGGAGCAACCTTAGCAATCAGATTGTAAATCTTCATAATGGCTTTTGACTCACCCACCATTTGTGACGATAGACGCTGCTTTTTTACCCCCTTTTTGACAAAAGTTGGTTGGGCCTTGGGTTGCAATGCACTTCTGACTGTTGACAATAAATGGTTGAGGTCTGGGGGTTTTGATATGTAATCAAAGGCTCCCATTCTCATGGCCTTGACAGCTGTTTCAAGATTACCATGTCCTGATATCATAACCACAGGTGTTGACGGGTTATGTTTAAGACTAAAATCCAATACTTCAATCCCATCTTTCTTTGGCATTTTAATATCACAAATGATGAGATCAAACAATTGGTTTTTGATCAGCGAAACACCATCTTGACCATCTTTAGCTTCAAGAAATTGATAGGATTCATTATCTTCTAACAAAACTTTTTTCAACACGCGTCGGATGCTATCCTCATCCTCGATTAATAAAATTTTAGACATACTATTTGGAATAAACGACGCGTTGTGGGAATGGGATTTCGATGTTGTGCTTTTCGAAAGAATCATAAATCGAGAATCGTATATCGCTTTGAATCGGAACAGCTTTGAAACTATTTTTCAACGAAAAGGCAATTTCAAAGTCAAGGCTGCTTTCACCAAAATTTTGAAATAAAACTGTAGGGGCTGGTGACTTTAGGATGGAGTTGTGCTCATTAGCGATATCCAATAAGATTTTGGTAACCAACTTCACATCTGACCCATAAGCGACCCCAACAGCAACACGCTCTCTAGTGATTTTGCCGTTTTCAGTCCAATTATATAAGGTGTTGGTCAGATATAAATGGTTTGGAATAACAAGTACTTTGTTGTCTATTGTTACTGCTCGGGTGGTTCGGAGGGTGATGTTTTCGACTTTACCCACCTTACCATCAACTTCAATGATATCGCCAACATGAACAGATTGATCGATCAAAATAAAAATCCCTGAAATGATGTCTTGAAAAAAGGTTTGAAGTGCAAACCCAATCCCCACCAACAGTGCAGCAGAGGCTGCAAATATTGCTGTAAGTTCAACACCCATGTTTTGCAGAGCTAAAAGAATAATAATGGTATAGATGCTGTAATTTAGAAAACCAAAAATGGGCTTAAACTTGCCCTTTCGCTCGTCTGTGAAATTTCGAGAAACAATTCTTTGAAATAGGCGAAGAATAAATCGTGCAGCGAAAAAAACGATAAGGAAAATAAGGAAAAGCCTGATGTTAAAGCTCAAGCCACCAAACGAGAGGTTTTTGGTAAGGAAATCAACAAGTTTTTCCATTCATCTAAAGTACAAAATGATTACAAATTAAAACCCACCCTTAATAGATATTAAGGATGGGAAAAAATTGCTATGAAAAAGAAAAATTAACTATAGATTAATCCATAGTTGGATCAAATATACTACAAATTTTATTTCGAACGATTTTTTTTTTAAGAAAACATATCTTTTACCCGGTCAAAAAAAGATTTATCTCCTTTTTTGGGTTCAGGAACAAAGTGTTCATCATCAAGCATAGATTCAAAAAATTGTTTTTGTTCCTTAGATAAGTGTTGTGGAGTCCAAACATTGACATGGACGAGCAGGTCTCCTTTTCCATAGCCATTTAAACTTGGGATTCCTTTTCCTTTTAGGCGTAAAATTTTTCCAGACTGTATCCCAGCTTCCAAACGAATGCGAACTGGACCTTGAACAGTATCAATTTCTTTGGAAGCCCCTAATATAGCTTCTGGCAAACTAACATATAGGTCCATGTGAAGATTATCCCCTTCTCTACTGAGTGATTTATGTGGTTGAACCTGAATCAAAATGATTAAATCGCCGGAGATACCATTGCCTGGCACATCATTCCCTTTTCCAGACATTTTGAGTTGCATGCCATCCTCCACACCCGCGGGGATATTAACTGAAACCAACTCTTCTTTGGCAATGAGTCCATTTGCGTCTGAACCAGGTGGTCGATTGACTAGTGACTGCCCAGAACCCCCACAAGCAGAACAGGTCGATGCAGTTTGCATCCGGCCTAAAACAGTGTTCGTGACTCGCATCACTTCGCCAGAACCCCCACAATTTCCGCAAGTTGAAAATCTTGCTTCTGAAGCTTGTACTTTTCGCTTGACTTTGATTTTCTTTTCTACACCCAAGACCAGTTCTTCAATTGTTAACTTCACACGCACACGAAGATTTGTTCCCTTGGCTGTTCGTCTGCCACCACCAGCAAAGCTGCCGAAGCCACCACCAAAAGCACTTCCAAAAATATCTCCAAATTGACTGAAAATATCTTCCATGTTCATACCTCCGCCACCAAAGCCTTGATTACCCTCAAAAGCAGCATGTCCAAATTGATCGTATTGCTGCCGTTTTTGTTGGTCACTGAGAATTTCATAAGCCTCTGCTGCCTTCTTAAATTGTTGCTCAGCGTTGGCATCACCTGGGTTTTTGTCTGGGTGAAATTGAAGAGCCTTTTTGCGATATGCTTTTTTGATTTCGCTTCCCGAAGCCGACTTAGAAACCCCTAGAATTTCGTAATAATCTTCTTTCATCAGATTGTAATTGACATTAATTTCCTACAACTACTTTGGGGTAGCGAATAATTTTTTCTCCAAGCTTATATCCTGTTCCAACCACCTCGGTAACCTTTCCTTTTAGCTTTTCTTCAGGTGCTGGTATTTGGGTGATGGCCTCATGCAATTCTGCGTCAAAACCATCTCCCTTGTTGACTTCCATTTTGGTCAAGCCTTGATATTGTAAAGTGTCAGAGAGTTTATTATAAATCAATTCAACCCCCTGAAATTGATCATTCTCTTCCGATTTTTTCATTTCAGCTAAGGCTCTTTCAAAGTCGTCAAGAACAGGTAATAGTGCAGTGATAAGCTCCTGTGAAGCTGTTTTGAAAAGCTCCAAACGCTCCTTAGAGGTGCGCTTTTTATAATTTTCAAACTCAGCAAACAATCGTAAAAACTGATCTTTCTCCTTCTCAAAACTAGATGTTAATTCATCGATTTTGGCTTGAAGATCATCCTGCTTCAATTTCTTCTTGGCAGTACTTTTTTTGCTCTTTTCAAAATTGCTTTTCGACATTATTTAATTTTTATATCAAAATTGGCAAAAGTAACGCCAAAAGTGGACTTCTGCCAATTTGACACCAATTCATTTTTTCTTTTGCAATAAATCTGTGACACAAGAAGTGATATCAGAAAATTTATATTGATAATGACTGTCCAACAGCTGCTGTGGTTTTGCATAAACACTATCAAACACCAATTTGTGCATTTCTCCCAAAAAAAAGGACATCACAACTTTTGGTAATCCAGGCAAAAACTGTGGCGCACCTGCTACCTTGGCTATTGCTCGAATCAAATCTCGTTGTCGAACAGGGTTGGGAGCAGTGGCGTTCACAAAACCTACCAATTGATGCTGCAAACAGTAATCAATCACCCCAACTAAATCGTCGATATGAATCCATGATTGCCATTGTTGACCATTTCCAAACCATGCGCCCAAACCCAATCGAGTGGGTGTTGACAGTGGAATAAATACACCTCCTACGTTGGAAAGCACTAGCCCAATGCGCAAGATGGTTGTGTGACAAGACAGTTTTTCAAACTGTTTGGCTTCCTCCTCCCATTGACGAACAACAACACCATCAAAAGCATCAGAAAAGACTTTGTCCGATTCAGTGTATTGCTTATTGAAGTCACTTCTGTATATCCCAATAGCTGAAGCATTGATGACATACACTTCTCGTTGGGTTTTTAGAATGGCATCAAACAACATTCTCGTAGATTCTGTTCGACTTTTTAAAATTGCTGCTTTACTTTTTGTTGTCCAACGTTGGTTGATTTTAGCGCCAGCAAGGTTAATAACAGCGTCAACCCCTTCTAAAGCCCTACTATCGATTTCATTATTTTGGGGAGACCATCGGAAAATTTGTGTTTGTTCATTCTCGACTTGCCAAGGAAATCTTGTTGTTAAAATGTGAAGGTAGTGCCCTTTTGACAATAAATGGTTACACAGCTGGGTACCAATTAACCCTGAAGCACCAGTGATAAGAATCCTCATATTTTTTTACAAAAATTAAAAAGCAATGATTTTCAATTTACAACTTTTTGTAATTTTGTTATTAAATTATTTAAACAATGAACATACGCCCTATCGAAAAATCAAAACTTGGCACTGTTGATTTCGATAACTTGGACTTTGGTTCTACCTTTTCTGATCACATGTTTGTTTGCGATTATGCGAATGGCAGTTGGGGAGAACCAGAAATTGTTCCCTATGCACCACTGCAGATCGACCCCTCTGCAAGTGCATTGCACTATGGACAAGCAATCTTTGAAGGTATGAAAGCCTACAAAGATGACAAGGGGGATGTGTTTTTATTTCGTCCTGATCAGAACATCAAACGTCTAAACAAATCTGCCGAACGTTTGGCAATTCCACAGTTTCAAGAAAAATTGTTTATTGAGGGTTTACATAAACTCATCGATTTGGAAAGAGATTGGATTCAGCCTGGTACTGGCAATTCACTATACGTCAGACCTTTTGTATTTGCAAGTGAGCCATGCGTACAGGCATCCCCTGCCAAACAGTATCGATTACTGATTATCTGCACTCCTGTTTCAAGCTATTACAATCACAGTGAAGTACGTGTTAAAATTGCTGATCAGTTTAGTCGTGCGGCACAGGGAGGTACTGGATATGCCAAAGCAGCTGGAAATTATGCTGGTCAGTTTTATCCAACCAAACTGGCGATGGATGAAGGGTATCAACAAATCATTTGGACTGACGCAGCGACACATCAATATATTGAGGAAGCTGGAACGATGAACCTGTTTTTTTATATTGGAGATAAGCTGATTACTGCACCTACTTCGGACAGTATTTTGGATGGTGTTACACGAAAAAGTGTGATTGAATTGGCAAAAGATCGAGGGATAGAGGTCGAAACGCGCCAATTGACTGTTGCCGAATTGATCGAAGCTGCTGAAAACAAGACCTTACGAGAAATTTTTGGAAGTGGAACAGCAGTTGTTGTTTTGCCGATCCATGGCTTTGGCTATAAAGGTAAAGACTATTACGTAGGAGCACCTACTGAAGCATTGGCATTGGCATTGAAAACTGATTTGACTTCAATACAGTATAATATCACTGACGATCCTTATGGGTGGCGCGTGAAGGTTTAATCTATTACTTTAGAATTTTTGCAATATCTGGCTGAAAGTAGTTTGGGCCTTTCAAAACTTTTCCATCATCTCTGTATATTGGTTTTCCATCACTGCCAAGCTTACTCATATTACTGCGTTGAATTTCTTCAAATACCTCATCAATCACATCCTGCATACCATGGGTGATTATGGTTCCACAAAGAATGTATAGCATATCCCCCAAAGCATCTGCCACCTCGATTAGATCCTTGTTTTTCATAGCGTCAAGGTATTCTTTGTTTTCCTCATCCATTAACGAAAAACGCAAACGCATGGTTGCCTCATCTATTTCTGTTGTAGGTGAGTTATTGACCCCTAATCCAAATGCTTTGTGAAATGCAGTGACTGCGTATAGTTTATTCTTCATATTTTTGTTTTGCCTAAAATAAAACAATGTTTAGCACAGGA